>JAEUNS010000277.1 GCA_016790005.1 Zoogloeaceae bacterium | reverse complement strand
GCCAACTACCGCAAAGGAAGGGCTGCTGAAGCGCTTCTTCAAGCACTTTCACGACGTCCTGATCTATATCCTGATTGCTGCAGCGGGTGTAACGGCCCTGCTCGGGCACTGGATCGACACCGGCGTGATCCTCGCGGTGGTCGTGATCAACGCAATCATCGGCTTCATCCAGGAGGGCAAGGCCGAACAGGCGCGCGAAGGCATCCGCAAGATGCTGTCGCTGCATGCCCAGGTACGTCGCGATGGCGAATGGCGCGAGGTCGAGGCTGACGATCTGGTGCCTGGCGATATCGTGCGGCTGCGCTCGGGTGACCGCGTACCGGCCGACCTACGCCTGATCGAAATCACCAACCTGCGCATCGAAGAATCCGCACTCACCGGCGAATCGGTCCCCGCCGACAAGAACACCGATGCGGTTGCAGCGGATGCCGGTATCGGAGACCGCTTTGGCATGGCCTATTCAGGCACCATCATCGCGGCCGGCCGCGGCATCGGGGTAGTCACCGCGACCGGCCCGGCCACCGAACTTGGCCGGATCAATAAGATGATCGCCGAAGTCGAAACCCTGCAGACGCCGCTCACGCGCCAGATGGCGCATTTTGGCAAGGTCCTGTCGGTGGTGATCGTCGGGCTCGCCTTGCTGATGGTGATGGTCGGCCTCACGCTTCACGAGTTCGAGCCAGGCGAGGTCTTCCTTGCTTCGATTGGCTTTGCCGTTGCGGCAATTCCCGAAGGCCTGCCCGCGATTCTCACGATCACGCTGGCGCTCGGGGTGCAGCGCATGGCCAAGCGCAACGCCATCACCCGCAAACTCAATGCGGTCGAAACGCTCGGTTCGGTCACCGTGATCTGCTCGGACAAAACCGGCACCCTCACGCGCAACGAGATGACCGCACGCCATGTGGTGACCCGTGCCGGCGCCTACATGGTGAGTGGCACCGGTTACAGCCCCGAAGGCGAGATCAGCCTCGATGGCGGCATTGTGACGCTTGCCGAACATCGGCACCTGCACGCCCTGATCGAAGTCGTCGCGGTCGCGAATGACACCGAACTCGGTCTTGAAGACGGACACTGGAAGATCACCGGAGAGCCCACCGAGGGCGCACTGCGGGCGCTGGCCGGCAAGGCGGGCTTCGAAGCCGGCGGACATGAGCGCGTGGCCGTGATTCCGTTCGAGTCCGACAACAAGTTCATGGCAACGCTCAACGACACACCCGACGGCAAGACTCGTATCCTGCTCAAGGGTGCCCCCGATCGTCTGCTGTTGCGGTGTAGTACTCAACTCGACGCCGACAACCAGCCTGAACCGATAGACCCGGCCTTCTGGGAGGCGCACATCGATCGACTCAGCGCCGAAGGCCTGCGGGTGCTCGCCGCGGCCGCGCGCGAGACCGATGGCAGCAAGCGCCATCTGGTGCTAGATGATCTCACCGAGGGCATGGTGTTCCTGGGGCTCATTGGCATCATCGACCCGCCCCGCCCCGAGGCCACCGAGGCGATCAGGCGCTGTCATGAGGCCGGCATCCGGGTCAAGATGATCACCGGCGACCATGCCGGCACCGCCCAGGCCATCGGGCTCGAAATGGGCATCGGCCTGGGACGGGCGCCAACGGTGGTCACTGGCGCCGAGATCGAGCAGGCAAGCGACGATGCACTGCGCCGGATCGTGCGCGATGGCGACATCTTTGCCCGCACCAGCCCCGAGCACAAGCTGCGTCTGGTCATGGCCCTGCAGGCCAATGGCGAGGTCGTGGCGATGACCGGCGATGGAGTGAACGACGCGCCCGCGCTCAAGCGTGCCGATGTCGGTATCGCAATGGGTATCAAGGGCACCGAGGCCACCAAGGAGGCCGCCGACATCGTGCTCGCGGATGACAACTTTTCGTCGATCGAACGCGCGGTCGAAGAAGGCCGAACCATCTACGACAATCTGCAGAAAGCCATCCTGTTCATACTGCCGACCAACGGCGCGCAAGGGCTGGTGATGCTCGCGGCGGTGCTGTTTGGAATGATCCTGCCGCTCACCCCGGTGCAAATCCTGTGGGTCAACATGGTGGTGGCGATCACCCTTGCGCTGGCCCTCGCGTTCGAGCCCGCCGAACCGGGCGTGATGCAGCGCCCGCCACGCAAACCCGGCAGCCCGATCATGGGGCGCGCGTTCCTGTGGCGCATCGGCCTGGTCTCAGTGCTGATCGGCGGCGCAACGATCGCCATGTTTCAGATCGAACTACGCATGGACATGCCGATGGACATCGCCCGCACGATGGCGGTCAACACGCTGGTGCTCGCACAAGCCTTCTACCTGGTGAACAGCCGCTTTCTGAGCGACTCGAGCCTGCGCCTGCAGTTGATGTTCACCAACCCGGTCGCATGGCTGGCACTGGCTACCCTGCTTGGCCTCCAGGCTGCATTCGTATATCTGCCGATCATGAATACGCTGTTCGGCACCGCCCCACTGGCGCTGCGTCATTGGCTGATCCCGCTCTCGATCGGGCTAGGGATATTCTTGCTGATCGAGTTGGAGAAAGCCGTGATGCGTCGCCGGCGGCAAAACGATCACCTTTAAAGCCCGCAAGTGCCCGGCCCGTGGGCACCAAAATTGCTGTGCTATCCTCTACCCCGTGCGCACATCGACGACCGAGCGTTGCTGATGCACGATTGATTCCTGTTCGTTCCACCTCGACTGACTACGCGCCGCCCCGGATCTTGCCCCGATGTTGCTTTTTTCCCTGATCTTCGTTCCGTTCGTCGGGAGCCTGGTCGCAGCGCTGCTACCGGCGGACGCGCGCAATCGCGAAGCCTGGCTGGCCGGTGGTGTGACGGTCTACGGTCTGGTCGTGGCCGCCTCGCTTTACCCTGAAATTGCAGCCGGCGAGATCCTTCGTCACGACCTTCCCTGGCTGCCGGCACAAGGTCTCGACTTCGTTCTGCGGGTGGATGGCTTGGCCTGGGTGTTCACCATGCTGGTGCTGGCGATCGGCTTCTTGGTGGTGCTCTATGCCCGCTACTACATGTCGCCGTCAGACCCGGTGCCACGTTTTTTCTCTTTCCTGCTCGCCTTCATGGGGTCGATGCTGGGCGTGGTGCTGTCCGGCAACCTGGTGCAACTGGTGGTGTTCTGGGAGCTCACCAGCCTCACCTCATTCCTGCTGATCGCATACTGGCATCACCGTGCCGATGCGCGCCGCGGTGCGCGCATGGCCTTCACCGTCACCGCGACCGGCGGGCTGTGCCTGATGGCGGGGGTACTGGTGCTCGGGCACATCGTGGGCAGCTACGATCTGGACGTCGTCCTTGCTGCCGGGGATCGCATCCGGGCACATGATCTATACCTGGTCGCGCTGGTGCTGATCGCACTCGGTGCGCTCACCAAGAGCGCGCAATTTCCATTTCATTTCTGGCTGCCGCACGCCATGGCCGCCCCCACGCCGGTTTCGTCGTACCTGCATTCGGCGACGATGGTCAAGGCGGGCGTCTTTTTGCTGGTACGGCTCTGGCCGGCATTGTCCGGAACCCCGGAATGGAGCTGGATCATCGGAGGAGCCGGTGTGTGCACCTTGCTGATCGGCGCGTTCGCGGCAATCTTCCAGCACGATCTCAAGGGATTGCTCGCGTATTCGACGATCAGCCACCTCGGCCTGATCACCGTGCTGATCGGCATTGGCACCCCGCTCGCCATGGTCGCCGCGATCTTCCACATTCTCAACCATGCCACCTTCAAGGCCTCGCTGTTCATGGCTGCGGGCATCATCGACCATGAAACAGGCACGCGCGACATGCGGGTGCTGCGCGGACTGCGCCACAAGCTGCCGATCACGGCAACACTGGCCATCGTCGCTGGTGCCGCGATGGCGGGGGTGCCCCTGCTCAATGGTTTCCTGTCCAAGGAGATGTTTTTTTCCGAGGCCCTGCTCGTGGGATCTGACCGCAACTGGTGGATGTCGGCGGCAGCGGTGGCGATGGGCATCTTCAGCGTGGCCTATTCGCTGCGCTTCATCGCGATCTTCTTTGGCCCGCCGGCGACCGACCTGCCGCGCGTACCGCACGAACCGCCACGCTGGATGCGCTTTCCGGTGGAGTTGCTGGTGCTCGCCTGCCTGGTGGTCGGCGTCGTGCCGGCGATCAGCATCGGGCCGATACTCGACGTGGCGGTTCACGCGACCCTGGGCGCGAGCACGCCCCAGTACGACCTCGCGCCCTGGCACGGTTTCAATCTGCCCCTGCTGATGAGCGTGATTGCGCTGGTCGGCGGGGTGCTCTTTTATGTGGTCCTGCGCAATCGCTTCGATCTGCACGCGCGCACACGCACGCCACTGATCTACCGCTTCAACGGCGCCCAGGCCTACGAAACGGTGATGCTGCGCCTGACGAGTGGGGCGGAATGGCTGCTGCGCTGGCTGGGCACCTCACGTCTGCAGCCGCAATTGCTGATCATGATCATCGCGATGCTCGGGGTGCCATTGCTGCTGGCCGGAGTGCCGACCCAATGGACGACCATTCCACGCCAGGGGACCGACCCCCTGTTCGCCCTCGTCTGGGTCATCGGCTGCGTCTGCGCGGTGGCCGGTGCGTGGATGGCCAAGTACCACCGTCTGGCGGCACTCAGCCTGATCGGCGGCACCGGCATCATTACGGCCATCACCTTTCTGTGGCTATCGGCGCCAGACCTCGCGCTCACACAACTGATGGTGGAGACCGTCACGACGGTGCTCATTCTGCTGGGCCTGCGCTGGCTGCCGCCACGCATCGAAGCGAAAGAACTCGAAACACCCTCCGGCGTATGGCTGCACCGCTCGCGCGACATGGCTGTTGCGGTGGCAGGCGGGCTGGCCATGGCTGCGCTGACCTATGCGGTGCTGATCCACCCCGCCTCGGATACGATTTCAGATTTCTTCCTGCTGCGCGCGCTGAGCGAGGGCGGCGGAAGCAACGTGGTGAATGTATTGCTGGTGGATTTTCGCAGCTTCGACACGCTTGGCGAGGTGACCGTGCTCAGCATCGTCGCGCTGACCGTCTATGCGCTCTTGCGCCGCTTCCGCCCGGCGCCCGAAAGCACCGGCGTACCGGCCCAGCAAGGCCACTCGCTCGACCCGGCCAGCCACCAGACCCCGGCCGAACAGGCCAACAGCGGCTACCTGATGGTGGCCGGCATCTACCTGCGCCTGCTGCTGCCCTTCCTGGGGGTGATCGCGGTGTATTTCTTCATGCGCGGGCACAATCTGCCGGGCGGCGGTTTCGTCGCCGGGCTGATATTTGCGGTCGCGATCCTGGTGCAGTACATGCTCGCCGGTGCCGTCTGGGTCGAGAATCACCTGCGCGTGCGCCCGCACCGCTGGCTGGCTTTCGGCCTGGTGCTGGCATGCACCACCGGCCTCGGTGCCTGGCTGTTCGAGTACCCGTTCCTGACCACGCACACGGCCCATGTGACCCTGCCGCTGTTGGGCGACTTGCATCTGCCCAGCGCCTTCGTGTTCGACCTTGGGGTGTTTGCGGCGGTGGTCGGCACGACGATGCTGATCCTCGTTGCCCTCGCCCATCAGTCGGTGCGCGCCCATCGCCTGCCGAGCGAAGAAGCACCTCAAGACAGCCGGAGGCCAAGCTAATGGAGCTCGTCATCGCGATATCCGTCGGCATCGTGTTCGGCGCCGGCGTCTGGCTGATCCTGCGCCCGCGGACTTTCCAGCTGATCACCGGCCTGATGCTCATGTCGTATGCAGTGAACCTGTTCATCTTCGCGATGGGGCGCCTGTGGGTGAACCAGCCGCCGATCACCCCGGTCGCCGGCATCGACCCGACCCAGTTCGCAGATCCGCTGCCACAAGCCCTGGTTCTGACGGCGATCGTGATCGGCTTCGCGACCACCGCACTCTATCTGGTGATCATGATCGGCGCACGCGGACTCACCGGCAGCGACCATGTCGATGGCGAGGAGCCGCGCGAATGACTGCGATGCCGTGGCTACAACACCTGATCGTGCTGCCGGTGCTGATACCGCTGGTGGTCGGCGCCGTGCTGATTCCGGTCAACGAAACGCGCCACCAGTTGAAGTTCGGGTTCAACCTGGCGAGTACCGCGTTGTCGCTGTTCGTCGCGATCGCGCTGTTGCTGATGGCGGACAACGGTCACTGGCCACTGGACATCGGGGTTTACCTCGCGGCCAACTGGCCCGCGCCGTTCGGCATCGTGCTGGTGGTAGACCGACTCGCGGCGCTGATGCTGCTGCTCACTGCGACCATCGCACTCGCCGTGCTGATCTTCTCGATGCAGCGCTGGAGCCGTATTGGCGTGCACTTCCATTCGCTGTTTCAGTTCCTGTTGATGGGGCTCAACGGCGCCTTCCTGACCAACGACTTGTTCAACCTGTTCGTGTTCTTCGAGGTGATGCTCGCAGCCTCTTACGGACTGGTGCTGCACGGTTATAACCTGCGCCGCATCCGCACCGGCATGCAGTACATCGCAATCAATCTGGTGGCGTCCTTTCTCTTTCTGATAGGCGTGGCCTTGATCTACGCCGCGTCCGGCACCCTCAACATTGCCGACCTCACCACGCGGGTCGCCCAACTGGGCGCGGAAGACAGCTATCTGCTCAGCGTTGGCGCCTGCATATTGGCGCTTGCGTTTCTGACCAAGGGCGCGATGTGGCCGCTCGGCTTCTGGCTGCCGGGCACGTATGCCGCCGCCTCCCCGCCGGTCGCGGCGATGCTGGTGCTGATGACCAAGGTCGGTGTTTACGCGGTGTTGCGAGTCTGGCAGGCGGTATTCGGCGACGAGGCGGGGGTGCTCTCCGGCTTCGGGCTCGACGCCCTCATGATCGGCGGCATGGCGACCCTCATGTTCGGCGCGATCGGCATGCTCGCCAGCCAGGACGGCGGGCGCATGGCCGGCTACGGCGCGATCATCTCGTCGGGCACCCTGCTCGCGGTGATCGGACAGTCGGAAGAAGGCGCACTCGCCGCCGGCCTCTACTATCTGGTCGGCTCCACGCTGGCGATGGCCGCGTTCATGATGCTGATCGAACTCACCGAGCGCATCCGCCCGCCGGGCGCTGCGCTGCTTGCCGTCACGATGGAAGCCTTCGCGATCGAAGACAAGCCCGAAGACCCGGTCGGCGTCGGCATTCCGCGTTCGCTGGCCTTTCTGGGTCTGGCCTTCGCGGGCTGCGCACTGGTCATCAGCGGCATGCCGCCGCTATCGGGCTTCATTGCCAAGTTCAGCCTGTTCCACGCCTTGCTCGATGCACGCGCTGGCGACGGCGTGGCGAGCGTGGCGCCCATGACCTGGCTGCTGATCGCGCTGATCGTGCTCACCGGCCTCGCCGCCATCATCTCGCTGATGCGCCTGGGCGTGCGCACCTTCTGGGCCTCCGGCGCGCTCGCGGCGCCGCGCCTGCAGTTCTCCGAGGCTGCCCCCATCGCCGCGCTGGTGGTGTTGTGCGTGGTGCTGAGCGTGCAAGCGGGCGCGGTGTTCGCCTACCTCACGCGTACCGCCGACGGTCTGGCTCGCAGCGCGGACTATTCCGAACGGGTGCTGACCGAGCCGAGCGTGCGCCCCGCTGCCGGGCATGGGGGGGCGCAATGAAGCGCTGGCTGCCGTCGCTGCCCTTGTCGTTCGCATTGCTGGCCACCTGGCTGCTGCTCAACCAGAGCATCGCGCCGGCCCATCTGCTGCTCGGCAGCGTGCTCGCCGTCGCCGCGCCGTTGCTCGCGCGCCCCTTGCAGCCGCACGGCCATGCGCGCATTCGAAGGCCGCTCGCCCTGTTCCGGCTGCTGTGGATGTCGGCGATCGAGATCGTGCGCTCGTGCGTAAACGTGAGCAGCATCATCCTGTTCCGCAAGGCCGAGGGCGTGAACTCGCAGTTCATTCGCGTGCCGCTGGATTTGCGCAGTCCCCACGGCCTGGCCCTGCTTTCATGCCTGATCAATTCGACGCCCGGCACGGTGTGGGTGGAATTGCTGTCCGACGGCAAGGAGCTGCTGCTGCATGTGTTCGACCTGCACGATGAACAGTGGTGGATCGACACCATCAAGACACGCTACGAGCAGCCCATCCGCGAGGTCTTCGAGCCCGACACCCTCCAAGGAGAAAACCCATGAGCGCTGCCACCCTGCTGTCCTTCGCGATCATGTTCGCCCTGGTCTGCACGGTGCTGGCGATGCTGCTGTGCGGCATGCGCCTCGTCATCGGCCCGACCGCACAAGACCGCATCCTCGCACTCGATACGCTCTGGATGACCACGATGCTACTGGTGCTGATGCTGGGCATCCGCTTCGGCAACCTGGTCTTCTTCGAGGCGGCCATGCTGATCGCGCTGATCGGCTTCGTCTCCACCGTTGCACTGGCCAAGTTTTTGATGCGTGGAGAGGTGATCGAATGAGTTTCGCAGCATCGCTACCGTGGTGGGCGGCCCTGCCGGCGGCCACTTTCCTCGTACTCGGCGGACTTATCACCCTCATCGGCGCCATCGGGCTCTTGCGTCTGAAGGATTTTTACCAGCGTATTCATGGCCCCGCGATCACGATCACGCTGGGTGCCGGCTGCATCCTGATCGCATCGATGATCTACTTCACCACACAACAGTCACGCCCGGTGATCCACGAGTTGCTGATCAGCGCCTTCGTGCTGATGAGCGCACCCGTGGTTGCGATGCTGATCATGCGTTCAGCGGTCTATCGCGACCTGCGTGCCGGTCGGGCAAGCGCCATCACCGGCGGAAGCAACTCGCAAGTGCCCGGGAATGACAAACAGCCTTAAGTGCTTCGACGAGACCTGGGCCCGGTCAAATCAGAGGATTACCCGAGGTCCAACAAAACCGGCTTCGTAAACCAAGAACGCCACCCTTTTGGGATGGCGTTCTTGGTTTATCTTATGGCGCGCTCGGCAGGATTCGAACCCACGACCCCCTGGTTCGTAGCCAGGTACTCTATCCAACTGAGCTACGAGCGCGTAGCGAAGAAGGCGAATTATAGCCGGTTTCCGTAGTGCGTCAACACACAGCGCTCACTTTTTGTCGCGGCTCGGCCAACGCGCAGCATTCACACTTCTCGTGTGCGTTCAGGCCAGCCGTTTGGCTGTCGCGGTTTGCGCTGATCCACATGCGCACGACCACCGAAGAACAGTGACAATTTGTTTGGAGCATGGACAAGTCATCCAAGGCTGAACAAGACCGGGCAAAATGTTAACATCATCACGCCGGAGCCGGACGAACGCT
>JAEUNS010000263.1 GCA_016790005.1 Zoogloeaceae bacterium | reverse complement strand
CGCAATCAACCTTGCGGCCGGTTTCGACAACGCGTGTCTGTTCGAAGAACTCGAATCGCTCGCCTACCGCGATCGGCTGACCGGGTTGCCGAACCGACTGGCGTTCGAGCGCGAAGTGCTGAAGCAGATCGCCGAGCATGGCGCGGTCTCGGTTGCAATCGCCGATATCGACGGTTTTCAGGCGGTCAACGATGGACTGGGTCATGATGTAGGTGACCAGACCCTGATTGCGATTGCCGGTCTATTGCAGGATGTCTTCGGGAATGAGACCTTCATCGCCCGTAACTCAGGGGACAACTTTGCGGTTTTGCTCCCGCATTTGAGCGAGACCGAAATCCGCCGGCTCCTGGATGCATTGCGCGATCGCGCAGCCTCCAACGTTCAGATCGAGGGCAGCGAGATTCCGCTTTCGATCTCGGTCGGCGTGGCACAGTTTCCGCGACACGGCAGCAGTGCCGCCAAGCTGTTCCAGAATGCGGGTATTGCCCTCAAGCAGGCCAAGCGGGTGAGTCGATCGTCGTACGAGTTTTTCGACGAGCGCCTTGTCGGATCCTTGAAATCCCGCCTCGAGATCATGCGCGATCTGCGCTACGCCGTCGAGCGCGATAGCCTGCGCCTGCTCTACCAGCCGCAGATAAACCTGCGAACGGGCAAGATCTTCGGCGCCGAGGCCCTGGTGCGCTGGCAGCGCGACGCGCATGGTTTTGTGCCGGCTCAAGAATTCATTCCCGCTGCGGAAGACTCGGGGCATATCGTGGCAATCGGGGAGTGGGTGTTGCGCGAAGCCTGCCGCCAGCATGTGCGCTGGCGCCTCGAGGTTGGCCTGGATATCCAGATCGCAGTCAATGTCTCGATGCGTCAGCTCAAGGACGCCGGCTTCATCAGGATGCTGGAGCGGGCCATCCAGGATACGGGTATAGACCCCTCGCGGCTCGAGGTGGAGATCACCGAGAGCCTGATGGTCGAAAATGCGGGTGCGCTGGTTGATCTGCTGGAGCGGGTACGGTCGCTCGGGGTAACCGTGGCAATCGATGATTTCGGTACTGGTTACTCATCACTGAGTTCGCTGCAGAAACTGCCTATCGATCGCCTCAAGATCGATCGTTCCTTCATCACGGGGCTGGCCGAGCGCAAGGAAGATCAGATCATTGCCGCGATGATCGTCAACATGGGGCACCTTCTCGGTTTGCAGGTCATCGCCGAGGGGGTCGAGGTACTCGAACAAGCTTCGCTGTTGGTGACCATGGGTTGTGATGATGTTCAGGGCTACTTCTACGGGCGGCCCATGCCCGCCAATGCGCTGCTTGAGCAGGCACTCAAGGGGCACTGGAGACTCTGATCCTTCAAGGCCCCGGCGCGCTAAGCAGGGGTCTTCCGTAAGCTCTGCGGCCAGCATGTCTAGCTTGCGCCTTTCGCGCTTTCATGCTAACTTCGCGCGCTTTACCTTGCTCCACCGGTCCGCATGCCGGGGGGCTGAAATCAACCGCAAGGAGTCTGCATGCGACATTATGAGATTGTTTTTATCGTCCACCCGGATCAGTCAGAACAGGTTCCGGCGATGGTCGAACGTTACAAATCGATCGTGACCACCCATGGTGGTCAGATCCATCGCCTTGAAGACTGGGGGCGCCGCCAGTTGGCATACCCGATTCAAAAGCTCCACAAGGCGCATTATGTTCTGATGAACATCGAGTGCGACGGTGTTGCTCTCGATGAGCTCGAGCATTCCTTCAAGTTCAACGATGCAGTTTTGCGTCACCTGACCATCAAGCAAAAAGCTGCGGTTACCGCGCCCTCTGCCATGATGAAGGAAGAGAAGTCGCGTTCGCTCGCAACTGCATCGGCAGCTGATGGCGAAGACAGCGGCGAGGCAGTGGAAGAGTAAGCAATTTGCAGGGTGTGCAGGCTGGCGTGAATCAGTTGCTCATAGACGCAAGAATACTTGCGCTGGAGCCTCTTCGATACACACCGGCAGGTGTTCCCATTGTGGCATGTAGTCTTGCTCACGAATCCATGCAGGATGAGGCCGGTCAGCAGCGAACGGTCACGGTCGAACTGCAGGCGGTTGCGGCGGGCGAACTCGCAAAGGTGCTCGGTGGGGCGAGCCTCGGGATGTGGATCCGGGGAACCGGTTTTCTGGCGGCAAAGAGTCTGCGCAGCCGAGTGCCGGTGCTGCACCTGAACAAGATCGAATTTCTGGAAGGAAACGAAAATGGCTTTCAAGCCCAAATCAAAGTTCAAGAAAAAAGATGACCGTGGCAATCGCGGCCTCTTCAAGCGTCGCAAATATTGCCGTTTTACGGCCGAAAAGATCGAAGAAGTCGACTACAAGGATGTGGACATCCTCAAGGACTTCATCACAGAAACCGGCAAGGTCATGCCCGCGCGTATCACCGGTACCAAGGCCGGCTATCAGCGCCAGCTGTCGACGGCGATCAAGCGCGCCCGTTTCCTGGCGCTGCTGCCTTACACCGACCTTCACAAATAAGAGGAGACATACATGCAGATCATTCTTCTCGAAAAGGTCACCAACCTCGGTGTGCTTGGCGATGTGGTCAAGGTCAAGGATGGATACGCTCGCAACTACCTGATTCCTCAGGGAAAGGCAAAGCGTGCCACACAGGCCAACCTGGCCGAGTTCGAAGTTCGGCGTGCCGAGCTTGAGCGTGCGCATGCAGAAAAGCTCGCCGAAGCTCAGGGGCTCGCCACTCGCCTCGAGGGGCTGATGGTTCAGATCAGCCGCAAGGCGGGTATGGACGGGCGCCTTTTTGGTTCCGTCACGAATGCCGATGTCGCTGAAGCGCTTGCGAGCCAGGGTTTTGAGATCGAGCGTAGTTCCATCCGAATGCCTGAAGGCCCCATCAAGCAGGTGGGCGACAACCCGCTAGTCGTTTCGCTGCATTCGGATGTGGTAACGACGATTACCGTGTCTGTGCTGGGCGAACAGTAATCTTCGGTTGTTGTTTGTGCTGCAAGTTACAAAGGGCTGCGTTCGCAGCCCTTTGTCTTTGGATCGGTAGAATCACCTCTCCGCTCATCGTCTGATTTTGTAGGTGGTCACCATGAATCAACCCGGTTACTCCTCATCTGATCCGCAGATCGCGGCGATCAAGCTGCCGCCGCACTCGATCGAGGCCGAACAGTCCCTGATCGGCGGCATCCTGCTGGACAACGCAGCTTGGGAGCGAATCGCCGATCTGGTCAGTGAGGCCGATTTCTATCGCGACGACCATCGCAGGATCTATCAACACATCGCTAGGCTCGTCGATCAGGGCAAGCCCGCCGACGTAGTGACTGTGTTCGAGTCGCTCGAGAAACACAATGAGCAGGAACGGGCGGGTGGCCTCGCCTATCTTGCCGAACTCGCAAACAGCACGCCGTCGGCTGCGAACATTCGTCGCTATGCCGAAATCGTGCGCGAGCGCGCAATTCTTCGTAAGCTGGTGGCCGTTGGTGACGAAATTGCGGCCAGTGCCTTGAATCCTGCTGGGCGCGATGCCAAGACGCTTCTCGACGAGGCTGAGGCCAGGGTGTTCGAGATCGCCGAGGCTGGCGCCAGGCATGTCAGTGGTTTCGTCTCGATCCAGCCGATTCTCAAGCAGGTCGTCGATCGCGTGCAAGAGCTATACGATCGCGACAATCCCAACGATGTAACCGGCGTCCCAACCGGCCTGTTTGACCTCGATGCCAAGACCTCGGGTCTGCAGCCGTCCGACATGATCATTCTTGCCGGCCGGCCGGCCATGGGCAAAACGACGCTTGCGCTGAATATCGCCGAACATGTGGCGGTCGATTGTCGCCTTCCGGTCGCGATCTTCTCAATGGAAATGCCGGGAACGCAGCTTGCAACCCGTTTCATATCATCACTTGGCCGAATCGATCAGCAGAAGCTTCGTACCGGCCGTCTGGGCGATGAGGATTGGCAGCGCCTCACCATGGCGATGGGCAAGCTCTATGACGCGCCCCTGTACATTGACGAAACGCCTGGCCTGAATCCGATTGACCTGCGCGCCCGGGCCCGGCGCCTGTCGCGCCAGTGCGGAAAGCTTGGCCTGATCGTGATCGACTACCTGCAATTGATGACCGGCACCAAGGAAAGCGACAACCGCGCTTCCGAGCTCTCCGAGATCTCGCGCTCGGTCAAGTCACTGGCCAAAGAGCTGCATGTGCCGATCATTGCCTTGTCACAGCTGAACCGCGGACTCGAGCAGCGCCCCAACAAGCGTCCCGTCATGTCCGACCTTCGCGAATCGGGTGCAATTGAACAGGATGCAGACATCATCATGTTCATCTATCGCGACGAGATCTACAACCCGGATTCACCTGACAAGGGATCTGCAGAACTCATCATAGGCAAGCACCGGAACGGCCCTACCGGCATGGTCAGAATGACCTTCATTGGGGAGTGTACCCGATTTGAGAACTTTGCCTCTGGGCCGGGGGCGTACTGAGCAAGCAAGCCTTGTCGCCGACTGGCGCTGTTGTTGATTAAGAAGTTGCGTTGAGTCTGTGTATTGTCTTGACAGTTGATTTTGGTTGTATATAATTCCCGCCTCTTTGGTGCTTGGCGGTTAGCCGGGTGTCGGGAGCGGGTTGTTGAGGTTGTTGAGTTGTCTCCCTGGTTAAAAGAAAGTTGTTGAGGGGGGTTGACGAGGTGGCTAAGGTTCTTCATAATTCCGCTTCTTCGCTGCTGACGCAGCAGTTCTTTAAAAAGTTGAACAATCGATAAGTGTGGGCACTTGATCGTGTGGCTGTAGATGCTCTCGGGCATTTAGAGTTTCAAAGAGATTGAGTGCTCATGTCAGTGAAATGATTTTGAGTGCTGTGGATTGAACTTAAGAG
>JAEUNS010000225.1 GCA_016790005.1 Zoogloeaceae bacterium | reverse complement strand
CCGCCGAGCACAGGCTCGACCGCGGCATGGCAGCTGTCGGGCGGGCCGATGCGGTAGGTATCGAGGTCGCTGATGGCGGCCAGTCCGATCACGCCATGCACCTGCAGCGGGTCAGGGCGGTAGAGTTCGCTGACGTCCGCCAGGCGGTCGCGCGTAGCCAGCCACAGTGCAAGCTGCCCGCCCGCTGAATGACCGGCGACCCACACGCGTTGCAGGTCGAGTGGATACATTTCGGCGAGTGTACGCACGAAATCGGTCGCTGCAGCGACATCGAGATGGGTGCCGGGCCATCCGCCGCCCACATCGCCCAGCCGCCGGTATTCGATCGTCCAGGTCGCGAGGCCGTGTTCGGTGCTCAGCCAGTGTGACAGGCGGGTGATGTATTCGAGGTTGCGGCGATTGCGCCAGCAGCCGCCGTGAATCACCACCATCAGCGGAAACGGCCCATCCCCCGTCGGCAGCCGCAGTTCGCCGAACTGTTCGGTCAGGCGGCCATAGGGTATGCGTATGCCTGCAGCCGGCAGCGGGAGTGCGTCGAGGGTTTCGAGCGTCAACGGGATGTAGGTGGAGGATTCGGACACGTGGGGACTCGTAATGTGGGTCAGAGGTCGGTACGCAGGTGCCAGATTTCGGGAAACAGCACGGTGTCGAGCATCTTTCTGAGGTAGCTCACGCCGCCGGTGCCGCCGGTGCCCCGCTTGAAGCCGATGATTCGTTCTACCGTGGTCAGATGGCGGAAGCGCCACAGCCGAAAGGCGTCTTCGAGGTCGGCCAACTCTTCGGCAAGCTGATAGAGATCCCAGTGCTTCTCGGGGGCGCGATATACGACCAGCCAGGCTTCCTTCACCGCGTCGTGCTCGACATGGGCCTGGGTCCAGTCACGTTCCAGGCATGCGGCCGGAATGCTCAGGCCGCGATGGGCGAGCAGGCGCAGCGACAGATCATAGAGCGAAGGTGCGGCGTAGGCGACCTGCACCTGCTCCAGGAGGTCGGCGCGATGGGCATGCGGTTTCAGCATCGCCGCGTTCTTGTTGCCCAATGAAAATTCGATCGCCCGATACTGGTAGCTCTGGAATCCGCTCGACTGCGCGAGGTAGGGGCGCAACGCCGAGTATTCGGGTGGGGTCATGGTCGCCAGTACGTCCCAGGCATGAACCAGCTGCTCCATGATCCGGCTGACACGCGACAACTGCTTGAATGCCGGGGGGAGCTCATCGCGGCCGACATGAGCCATGGCCACCCGCAACTCGTGCAGCATCAGTTTCATCCACAGTTCGCTGGTCTGATGCTGAATGATGAACAGCATCTCGTCATGGGCGGGGGACAGCGGCTTTTGCGCGTTCAGAATCGCGTCGAGCTGCAGGTAGTCGCCGTAGGTCATGGCGTTGCTGAAATCGAGGCGGGCTTGCTCGTCGATGACGATCGCCTCGGTTCGGGGCGCATTCGGTTCGCTCATGGTGACGGCTCCTTCGAACTTCGTTCGGGCATTGTATGACCGGGGCGCCGGCAGGGGCCGGGGTTCAGGTCACGGCGCTGCGCTGATTGAACCGCAGTTCGCGCCAAGCCTCGGTTTCAAGCACCTGGTGCAGTTGTTCGACTGCGTTCCATACATCCTCGAAGCCGATGTAGAGCGGAGTGAAACCGAAACGCAGGATGTCCTTGTGCGCGCCGGTGCCGCCATCGCCGGCGCGGAAGTCGCCGATCACGCCGCGTGCGATCAGGGCCTGCACGATCGCGAAGGCGCCGCTGTCCAGGCCATCGACGCCGGCGCCCGGTTCGCGGGTAAAACTCACCTGCGAGCCGCGTCGTGCATGCTCGCGCGGGGTTGCGAGGCCAAGCCCGAAGCCGGCGCAGCGTTCCTCGACCAGTTCAATGAAGAGGTCGGTGAGCGCGAGGGATTTCTTGCGCAAGGCCTGCATGCCGCCGAGTGCCTCCGCCTGCATGAATACATCGAGCCCGCATTCCATCGCGCTCATGCTGATGATCGGCTGAGTGCCGCAAAGATAGCGGGCGATGCCCGGTGCGGGGCGGTAGTCGGGCGTGAATTCGAAGGGCTGCGCGTGTCCCCACCAACCGGCCAGCGGCTGCCAGAAGCGGTCGGCCAACCGGGCATTGACCCAGGCGAATGCGGGCGAACCGGGGCCGCCGTTGAGGTACTTGTAGCTGCAGCCGATCGAGAAGTCAGCGTTGGCGGCGTTGAGATCGACCGGCACTGCGCCAGCGCTGTGAGCCAGGTCCCAGACGGTCAGGATGCCGGCCGCGTGCGCCCGGGCGGTGATCGCGGCCATGTCATGCATTGCGCCGGTGCGGTAATTGACATGGGTCAGCATCAGCACCGCCACGTTGGCAGTCAGTGATTGCTCGATCTCTTCGGGCTCGATCAGCTTCAACTCGAAGCCGCGCTCGCGCGCAAGCGATTCGGCGATGTACAGGTCGGTCGGAAAGTTGCTGCGCTCGCTCACGATCAGCTTGCGCGTCGGGGCGTCTTCGGCGGCGATGCTGAGCGCCGCCGACAAGACTTTGTAGAGGTTGATCGATGTCGTGTCGGTTGCGACGACCTCGCCTGGCCGGGCACCTATCAGCCGCCCGATCTTGTCGCCCAGGCGTTGTGGCAGGCTGAACCAGTCGGCGCTGTTCCAGGCGCGGATCAGCTCGTGGCCCCATTCATGGCTGACGACCTCGGCGACTCTGGCCGGAGCGGCCTTGGGCATCACGCCAAGCGAGTTGCCATCGAGGTAGATCACTCCGTCGGGAATCGAGAACGATTCGCGCAGGTGGCGCAAGGGGTCCTGGGCGTCGAGTGTCTGGCAGTCGGTCAGTCGGGTCATGTTTTGAAGTTCCGGGTGCTTGTGCGCATGCGTTTGCCGGTTTCGGGCTGCAGTGGGCGCTATTGGGCGATGCTCGCGTAGGCTCTCAGCTTGTCCAGATCGGCGTCGGAATCCGAGTAGCGTGCGGCAATCTCGCGGAATTTTTCCTTGGATTCGGCGAAGGCATCGACGATGTCAGGGTCGAAGTGCTTGCATCTGCCCTGGAGGATGATTTCGACGGCTTGTTCGTGCGGCATCGGTTCTTTATAGACGCGTCGGCTGATCAGAGCGTCGTATACATCTGCAAGAGCCATCATCCGCGCCGGGATCGGGATCGCATCACCGACCAGCGCCTCGGGATAACCACTGCCATCCCATTTTTCCTGGTGGCTAAGCGCGATCTGCTTGGCCATGCTCAGAATGGCGACCTCGGTACCGAGTGCCTGCTCCGCCTGCTCGATGGCGTTGTAACCCAGGGTCGTGTGGGTTTTCATGATATCGAACTCATGCGGTTCGAGCTTTCCCGGTTTCAACAGGATGCGGTCGGGAATGCCGACCTTGCCGATGTCGTGCAGGGGCGCCGACTTGAACAGCAGCATGATGTTGAAGTCGGTGCAAAAGCTGGCGAAGCGCGGATGGGTGCGCAGCTGTTCCGCCAGGATCTTGACGTAATGCTGGGTGCGGCGGATGTGATTGCCGGTGTCGGAGTCACGGGTTTCGGCCAGCGAGGCGAGCGCGAGCACGGTGACGTCCTGAATGGCGACGATCTCACGGGTACGCTTGAGGATCTCGGTCTCGAGAAAGGTCGCCTTGTCGCGCAGAAAATCAGCGGATGCCTTGAGCGCGAGATGGGTCTTGACCCTGGCCAGCACGATCGGCGGGCTGAT
The DNA here is from genome assembly GCA_016790005.1 of Zoogloeaceae bacterium. Taxonomy (GTDB): domain Bacteria; phylum Pseudomonadota; class Gammaproteobacteria; order Burkholderiales; family Rhodocyclaceae; genus UBA2357. The sequence goes on along the minus strand of JAEUNS010000225.1, from coordinate 5,237 downwards.
CGGCTTGGTGATGTAGTCGGTTGCGCCGCATTCGAGGCCGCGTTGTTCGTCCTCGACTTGCGACTTGGCAGTGAGGAAGATCACCGGGATGTCGCGGGTTTCGGGGGCCGACTTGAGGGCCATGCACACGGCGTAGCCATCCATGCCGGGCATCATCACGTCAAGCAGGATCAGGTCCGGTGGTTGGTCCGAGCGGGCGATTCGCAAAGCCTTCTCGCCGCCGTTGGCGACCTTGACGCGATAGCGATCCTTGAGCAGGCCGCTCATGAGGGCAAGGTTGTCGGGCGTGTCGTCGACGACCAGCACGGTTGCCTTGTCGAATGTTGTATCGGAGAACATGGGGTCGGGCATGTCGAGTGTCCGCGCATTGGCTGTTGGCTATGCTTGCATGGACGCTGGGGCGATTCAAGTGGATTTGTTTGCGTGAGCGACCAGGGCAAGGATCGATTTGTGTCTTAAGGTTAAATATGAGCCATTGCGCGTGCAGTTTTAGCGCGATATCGACCGCCGAGGCGTTGTTGGTGTCGTGATCCTGGCGGTTATGAGCCCGGTGCGGGAAAGGGTTCGGTGTGGTATTCGTTTGCGGGAATCGGTCGAAGAATGAAAAAATGCGTGTCCTCAGGCCGAATCACCCTCCATGCCCGTGATTCACGACGGGTCTGCGAGCGCAGGAACATGGCCGTCAAGCGGCGTTGCACGGGTGCCTACAAGGAGCTTCACAGATGCACTTCAAACTGATCATCACCTTCGTCGATGACAACAAGACCAGCAACATCATGGAGGCCGCGCGTGAGGCCGGCGCAACCGGAGCGACCATCATCACCAGTGCGCGCGGAGAAGGCATGGAGCAGGTGAAGACCTTTTTTGGCATGTCGCTCGATACGCCGCGCGATGTGGTGATGTTGCTGGTCGAGGAGCATCTTGCGCGCTCGATCATGGAGCGGATCAGCGAAGTGGGCGGGTTCGACACCTCGGCCGGCACCGGTATCGCCTTCCAGGTGGACGTGGAGGATGCGATCGGGGTGGCACATCAGATCCGCAAGCTCGAAAACGTGGTGGAGAAAAGCATATGAGCACACGTAAGCTCATCCGCGTCGAGGACGTGATGAAGCGCGAGTTCGATCTCGTCGATGGTCTGGCTACGGTGGCCGAAGCGCTGAAGAGCATGCGCCACGTCAATAGTCGGGTACTGGTCGTCAACAAACGTCATCCCGATGACGAGTACGGCATCGTGATGCTGTCGGATATCGCCAAGAAGGTGCTGGCGCGCGATCGTTCGCCGGCTCGGGTGAATGTGTATGAGGTGATGTCGAAGCCAGTGCTGTCGGTGGATCCCAAGATGGACATTCGCTACTGCGCTCGCCTGTTCGATCGTTTCGGCTTGTCGCGGGCGCCGGTGATCGATGCCGGCAATGTGGTCGGCATCGTCAGTTATACCGACATGGTCGTGCGCGGAATGCTCAAGGAATGGCTGGAAGAGCACGGTGAGCAATAGTTGTCGTGGTCGGGTGTCCATGACCGGTTTGCCTGCCTCGGGCAACGAGCGCGCGGAGACGCTCGAGTGAGCCAGTGGCTTGATTTTCTTCGCATCCTGCAGCATTCATTTCGCAATCTGTTGCCGATTGTCGTGGTTGTGCTGGTTTTCCAGATCGGCGTGATCCGCGCGTTGCCCGATAATGCGTTGTCGATGGTGATCGGCCTGGTGGTGGTGGTCTTCGGCGTCGCACTGTTTCTGCAGGGGCTCGAGCTCGGCATCTTTCCGATCGGCAAGAATCTCTCGAACGAGTTTGCCCGCAAGGGATCGCTGCCATTGTTGATGGTGTTCGGCTTTTGCCTGGGGTTCGCGGCGGTGGTGGCCGAGCCGGCCCTGATCGCAGTGGCGGCCCAGGCCGAAACGATCAGCCAGGGCCGGATCAATGGCTTCACCCTGCGTCTGCTGGTTGCGACCTCGGTCGGGGCAGTGACTGCGCTGGGCGTGGTGAGGACCATTCTTGGCCACTCGCTGCACTGGTACATGATCGTCGGTTATGTGCTGGTCGTGTCGGTGACCTTTTTCGCACCGGCCGAGATCGTCGGGCTGGCTTATGACTCGGGCGGGGTCACCACCAACATCGTCACCGTACCCCTCGTGGCGGCGCTGGGCATCGGCCTCGCGACCTCGATTCGCGGGCGCAATGCGCTCGCCCACGGCTTTGGCTTGGTGGCGCTGGCGGTGATGGTGCCGATGATCTCGGTGCAGGTTTACGGAATTCTGGTGTATTCGACCGGCTCGGATGGCGGTGCGCTGGTCGCCGCTGTGGCCGAACGGGTGGTCGCAGGTGATGCGGTGGTGCGGACAGGGGCGGCAGGTGTGCTGGTCGGCATCCTGCGGGACCTGGCCGGCATGTTGCGCGACGTGCTGCCCATCATCGGCGTGATCGTATTCTTCCAGTACGCGGTGATTCGCAAGCCGATCGGGCAGCTGCATCGCGTGATCGGCGGTTTCGTGCTGGTGATTGTCGGCCTGTATGCGTTTGTGGTGGGGCTCAAGCTCGGTTTGTTTCCGATCGGCAAAAACATGGCCGAGCAGCTGATCCGGCTCGACTCGCTCGTCTATGTATACCTCTTTGCGTTCGCGATCGGCTTCGCCACGACGATGGCAGAACCGGCGCTCATCGCGATCGGCAACAAGGCGGCGGAGGCGGGGCCGGGGCGGCTCGACGCGAACCATATCCGGATCATCGTTGCGATCGGGGTCGCGATCGGGATCACGGTCGGCGTTCATCGCATCATCGTGGGCGGGTCGATTCACCACTACATCATGGTCGGCTACGCCTGTGTGATCGTGCTGACCCTGCTGGCGCCGCGCTACATCGTGCCGCTGGCGTTCGACCTCGGCGGAGTGACCACGTCGGAGGTGACCGTGCCGCTCGTCACCGCGCTCGGCATCGGGCTGGCGACGCATATCGACGGCCGTAATGTGTTGATCGATGGTTTCGGCCTGATTGCCTTCGCTTCGATCTTCCCGATCATCACGGTAACGCTTTACGCGTTGTTGCTCGAATTCATGGTGCGCGACAAGAAAAAGTCCGCGTAGAAGAAGACCGGGTAACGCCCATGCTCGCCAGGGCGGCAATACGAGAGCAATTCTCGAATTGACCTTGGTCAAGGTTGCCCCTCTGCAGGGTGTCGTCTAATCTAAATCCATATCAATTACAGGGCAATTAAGCCCGCCGCAATATGCAGACCCTCCGCCGTGCTCTCCTTGGAGGCCGGATCCATCCCTCGACTCCTCAGCTTCGCCCGCCCTGGGCGATTGCCGAAGAATCGTTCGAGCAGCGCTGCACCCGCTGTGGAGACTGCCTGTCGGTGTGTCCGACGCGCATCCTGCGGCCCGGCGCCGGCGGGTTTCCGGTGGTCGAGTTCGGCCTCGGCGAGTGCAGTTTCTGTGGCGAGTGTGTGGCCGCATGTGCGCCGGGCGCACTGCAGCGCATACCCGGTGAAAGCCCCTGGCAGATGGTTGCGCTGATCGGCGATGACTGCATTGCCCGTCGTGGAGTGGAGTGCCGTGTTTGTGGCGAATGCTGTGACGCCCGCGCGATCGGCTTTCGCCCGCGGATCGGCGGCGTTGCACTGCCCGAGCTCGACGTGATGGCCTGCACCGCTTGTGGTGCCTGTATTTCGACCTGTCCGACGCAGGCGATATCGATGGAGACGTCTCAATGAACATTGCGAGCCTGGTGCTACGTGCAAAGCCACAGGAGTTTTCCGCGCTCAAGGCGCAGTTGCTGAGCACGCCCGGCACCGAAGTGCATGGTGAATCACTCGAAACCGGCCGTCTGATCGTCACCGTCGAAGATGGCGAAGGTCATGCGGTCACCGATTCGATTATCGCGATCACGCTCATGCCCCAGGTTCTGAGCGTGACGGTGGCATACGAATATACCGATGAAGGTCTCGAACTACAGGAGGCATGATCAAAATGGACAGACGCGAATTCATCAAGACAAATGCGGTTGCGGCGGCCGCGGCAACGGCCGGCATTGCGGCGCCGAGCACCGCACTGGCCCAGCAGGATGCGAGCTCTACCCGGGTGCGCTGGGACAAGGCAGCCTGCCGTTTCTGCGGCGTGGGCTGTTCGGTGCTGGTCGGGGTGCAGAACGACCGGGTGGTGGCCACCCAGGGCGATCCGGACTCGCCGGTCAACCGTGGTCTGAACTGCATCAAGGGCTACTTCCTGTCCAAGATCATGTACGGCAGTGACCGCCTCACCCAGCCGCTGCTGCGGATGAAAAACGGCCAGTACGACAAGAATGGCGACTTCGCACCGATCAGCTGGGACCAGGCCTTCGACATCATGGCCGACAAGTGGAAGGCCGCGATCAAGGAGCATGGCAAGGACTCGATCGCAATGTTCGGCTCCGGCCAATGGACCATCTGGGAGGGCTATGCCGCCGCGAAGCTCTACAAGGCCGGATTTCGCACCAACAACATCGACCCCAATGCGCGCCACTGCATGGCTTCGGCTGTGGCCGGCTTCATGCGCACCTTCGGCATGGACGAACCGATGGGCTGCTACGACGACATCGAGAATGCCGATGTGTTCGTGCTGTGGGGGGCCAACATGGCCGAGATGCACCCGATTCTATGGACCCGGGTTACGGACCGGCGGCTGTCCAACCCGGGTAGCGAAGTGCATGTGCTGTCGACCTTCGAGCATCGTTCGTTCGAGCTCGCCGACAACGGCATGATCTTCGAGCCCCAGACCGATCTGGCGATTCTCAACTACATCTGTCACCACATCATCTCGACCGGCAAGGTCCATCAGGGCTTCGTCGCCAAGCATGTGAAGTTCAAGCGCGGTGAGACCGACATCGGCTTTGGCCTGCGCGGCAACCATGCGCTCGAAGTCAGCGCCACCAACAATGGCTACCCGGACGCCGAAGGCAAGCCCAAGGGCAACCCCAGCAAGGCCGAGGACATGAGCTTCGATGAGTTTGCGGCTTATGTGGCCGAGTATTCGCTCGAGAAGGTTGCGAAACTGTCCCATGTGCCGGCCGACCGGCTACTGCGCATGGCCGAGGTGTATGCCGATCCGAACCGGAAGGTCATGTCGTTCTGGACCATGGGCTTCAACCAGCACACCCGCGGCACCTGGGTGAACAACATGATCTACAACGTCCATCTGCTGGTGGGCAAGATCTCCGAGCCCGGCAACAGTCCGTTCTCGCTCACTGGCCAGCCCTCGGCCTGCGGCA
>JAEUNS010000191.1 GCA_016790005.1 Zoogloeaceae bacterium | reverse complement strand
GGCGTTGATCACGAACAGCAGGGCCGACGCAGGGTCGAAGCGCGGCGTGGATAGCGTGGAGCGTTCCGCGCTGTCGCCCCCGATCGACTGAAGGCGGAGATCCTCACTCATGCCGCAGCCGATCACTGCAGGTCGTCTGCTCGCCGCCCCGACGGGCGGCACCGGGCGCCTCGTCGCGAACCAGGGCGCTGGATGCGGACGTCAGTCGAATGGCGTTTGGTATGGCGTTTGGGGGTCGGGGCTTGGTCATGGGATGTTCTCCAGAAAACGCGCCGCCGCGCAGTATAGGGACCGCTTCGTTACGCGCGAGCTACCAGAGAGCCGCGTCGCTGTCACGGCCTTCAAGCCTGTCCCGGTGCTGAAAGCTCGGGCGATCCGGGGAAGACCTCGGGGAACCGTCGAACCCATCAAGCGTCTGAACGTGAGCTTACTTCAACAAGAGTCTATCGGTCATGAGAAACAAACGACGGGCCACGGTGGAACGGATTGCCGGAGCGCAACTGGCATCGATGAACGGTACGATGGCCGATGCCGTGGGTCAAAGCAATCGGCAACGCATGGTCTGGCTGAGTCTATTGGCGATGCCACTTCTTTTCCCGGTCGCGCTACCTGGCATGGCCTCGGTCGTGGGCGCTTTCTGTCTCTTGATCGCTTTCGGTTTGTTCATCGGTCAGCCGCTGCCCTTGCCTGGCTGGCTGGCCAAACGAGAGATGAATGGCCGCGCCAGGATGTTGTTGGAAAGCATGATCAGCCGGGTCATCAACGTCATCGCCTTGTTCGGACGACCGCGCATGCTGCTTTTGAGCGACAAGCCGGTACGCGTGGTGAACGGACTGATGCTCGCCGCCGCAGGGCTTTCGATGATGATTCCGGTGCCCATCATCAGCTTTGACAACGTACTGCCGGCGCTGGCCATTGTCTTGATCTCGTGGGGGCTGCGTCTCCGGGACGGCCTGATGCTGCTGGGAGGCTATGTGGTCACGCTGGCCGCGGTCGCCTCGGTAATACTGCTCTGGTGGGGCGGCGCGGCGGCCGCTACCGAATTGCTGGCGCTGATGGGGCTGACTGTTAGCCCGTAAGCTCAGCGCGCTCGCGCCATCTCAATCGAGCACATTGATCAACAGTACGACCGCGGCGGCCAGCAGCGCGAGTTTCCAGGCCAGGCTGATCAGAGTGTGAAGCAGCATGAAGACCGACTCACCGGCATCCTTGCTGCCGCCGCGCAAAAATCCGGCGACAAAGACGAGGATGATGGCAATTGCGACGAGGATGATGACGGCTCTCATGGGCGGACTTCGGGCTGTGATAAGTCGTTGAAAGTGCGAATCGCGAGCAGGCTTGTGAGCAGGGTCTGCGGCGGTAGGGCGGGGCGGTGAAGTGAGCGCATAGGCAGCAGTCGCATCAACTTGCCGTTTCCGCGGATTCTGCGATGAGACAGGTCCACCCCTTGGCAGTCAACTCGGCGCTGATGGCCTCTTCGGCGGCGTTGCGGGTGGCGTGCGTTCGCTCCATGACGGGGCTGAAACGCAGTTCGACCAGCGCATCGTGCACTTCGGACGGGCGCGTCAGTGCGACGTGCGCCGCATCTTCCGTGCCGGCGAGGCCAAGATGTGCGAGTGCCTGCTCGATCGCCCAGTCTGAAAAAGCGCTTGCACGCCAGGTGTCGCCGTTGGGGGCACAAACGCTGAGAATCACGGCGCTGCGACCGGAGGCCTTCGCGGCCTCGGGCGTCCGGACGATCATCGTCGGCCGGCTGTTGCTGCGCGGGGCAGGGGGACGATCAGACTGTTGCGGGTTCGGGGGCGAGGCGGGCGATGTCTTGGCAGGTGGGTCAGTCGCGGGCGCTGTATTTGTGTTTGCAGCGACAGGTTCGGGTCCGTCATCGACATCGCGGGTGGGGGCTTTGGCCGGGTGCATCCACACCCGGCGTTCGACCAGCGCAGGCACCTTGTTGGCTGCGCCGATCGGCGCGATGCCCATGCGCTCGAGGGTGGCGATCAGGTCGCCGAAGACCGCATCGCGGTCGAGCGACCAGGTGGAGGCAAAGCAGCGCCAGAACACCCAGCCGGCGCGTTCGAGCACGCGCTGACGGGCCATGTCGTGGGCCCAGCGCTCGGGGCCGTGGAACTCGTCGCCGTCGAGCTCGATCGCGAGG
>JAEUNS010000163.1 GCA_016790005.1 Zoogloeaceae bacterium | reverse complement strand
TGGTGGCGAGCGGTCCAAGACAGAGCAGGCGCCCGAACACCGGCCCTTCAATAGCCGCCTGCGCCACAGCAACCAGGCTTACCTGCGGGCGCGCCCGGGCGACAGCGAACACCCGCCCATCAGCCGACGCATTGCCTTCGTACTGCTCGAACACTTTTCGATGATGGCGTTCACCGGAGCAGTCGACGCCATCGTCACGGCCAACCTGCTGAGCCGCACACCGCTATACCGCTTCCAGACCATCAGTCTTGAGGGCGGCTCGGTCCTCAGCGACCTCGGAATCAGCATTTCGAGCGATGCCGAACTACAGACACTCGACGCCGAAGGTCTGGACCTGCTCATCGTCTGCGGCGGCTACCGCTCGGACCTGAGCCCGAAAAGCGCCGTCTTCAACCGGCTGCGCGCGATCGCCCGGCATGGCGCGACGATGGGCGGATTGTGGAATGGCAGCAACGTGCTCGCCCAGGCCGGCCTGCTGGACGGTTACGCGTGTACCACGCATCCGGAGAGTCGCGCAGGCCTCCAGGAAAGCTGCCCGCGCGTCAAGCTGCTGCCGATACCCTTTGTGATCGACCGCGACCGCATCTCGTCGGCCGGTGCCAACAGCGCACTGGGCATGATGCTGGCAGTGATCCGCCACCAGCATGGGGACGACGTCGTGCAAGGCATCGAGGCAATCCTCGCGTGCGACCGCAGCACGGAGGAGGTCCCAGACCGACCGATGCCCGTGATCGAAGGTAGCGCGACGATGCCCGATGCCTTGCGTTCAATCATGAAGCTCATGGAGAGCAATATCGAGGAGCCGCTGGAGATCGATGATCTCGCGCGCTATGTTCAGGTATCGCGGCGCCAGATCGACCGCCTGTTTCAGCGCTATATGAAAACCACCCCATCGCGCTACTACCTCGAGTTGCGCGTTACGCGCGCGCGCCGCTTGCTGCTCCAGACCAACGCGCCGATCACGACGGTTGCGATCGCCTGCGGCTTTGCCAGCGCACCGCACTTCAGTCGTTGCTATCGTGATTTCTTCGGCGTCTCGCCATCCAAGGGCCGCGCAGCGCAGCGGATCTAAAGTTGGCACAAGCGAGATGCAGAAAAGCGTTGAATCGATTGGCGAGTTTGTCGTATCGGGTTGCGATGCAGCGGAACTGCTTGGGGCGATTGAAGAATAGTTCGACAAGGTTTCGCGCCTTGTCAGCGCCAAGGTGCTCAGCGATGTTCATGAATGACGGCGGCACATTCCGTCTTTGTCCGGGAAGGTGATTCCAGTAGAGTAGCGGCCTTGGCAGTAGCCCCCGAAATGAACACATCCCATGTTTGAACAAGCCTTCAAGTATATCGACGCCGACCTGCGCAACGAGGCGGGTTGCACCACCGAACTCGACTACACCGAACAAACCTCCTGGCTCTTGTTCCTCAAGTATCTCGACGGGCTGGAGCAGGACAAGGCGATGGAGGCGGAGCTTGAGGGGAAGAAGTACGCCTTCATCCTCGACGAAGCCTATCGCTGGTCATCCTGGGCCGCGCCCAAAGACAGTCAAGGCAAGCTCGACCACAACAAGGCGATGACCGGGGACGACCTGCGCGAGTTTGTCGATCGCAAGCTCTTCCCCTACCTGCATGGCTTCAAGCTCAAGGCCACCGGGCCGAACACCATCGAATACAAGATCGGCGAGATCTTCGGCGAGATCAAGAACAAGATCCAGAGCGGCTACACCCTGCGCGAGATCATCGACCACATCGACGAACTGCGCTTCCGCTCGCAGGCCGAGAAGCACGAACTCTCGCACCTGTACGAAGCCAAGATCAAGAACATGGGCAACGCCGGGCGCAACGGCGGCGAGTATTACACCCCGCGCCCGCTGATTCGGGCGATCGTGCAGGTCATCCGGCCCAAGGTGGGCGAACGCATCTATGACGGCGCCTGCGGTTCGGCCGGCTTTCTGTGCGAATCCTTCGACTACCTGCGCAGCCAAACCGGGCTGACGTCCGACATGCTCAAGACCCTGCAGGAGCGCACCTTCTACGGCAAGGAGAAGAAGCCGCTCGCCTATGTGATTGCGATCATGAACATGATCCTGCACGGCATCGAAGCGCCGAACATCGTCCACACCAACACGCTCACCGAGAATCTTGCCGACATTCAGGACAAGGACCGGATGGACATCATCCTCGCCAATCCGCCCTTCGGCGGCGGCGAGCGCAAGGAAGTGCAGCAGAACTTCCCCATCCGCACCGGCGAGACCGCCTTCCTGTTTCTGCAACACTTCATCAAAATGCTCAAGGCCGGCGGCCGCGCCGGCGTGGTCATCAAGAACACCTTCTTGTCGAACACCGACAACGCCTCGGTGAGCCTGCGCAAGCTGCTGCTCGAATCCTGCAACCTGCACACCATCCTCGACTGCCCCGGCGGCACCTTTCAGGGCGCGGGCGTCAAGAC
>JAEUNS010000045.1 GCA_016790005.1 Zoogloeaceae bacterium | reverse complement strand
GAAGCCGCGCATCGTGGCCGCGATGGCCGGGGAGCCCGACCCGCAACGCCTGTTGCGTGACCGCCTGTACCTCGGCTTTGTCGAGGGCACCGAGTTGATCGAGGTCATCAGCTACAACGCCACCGCCGCGCGCTTCGAGTTTCAGCTTGTGCGCGACTACCGTGCCGGCGCAACGCCCAGGGTCGAGTATGCACGGCGCGCAATCTGTGTGGCCTGCCACCAGAACCAGGCGCCGATCTTCTCACGTCCGCTGTGGCAGGAGACCAACGCCAACCCGGTGCTTGCCGCTCGCCTCGGCCCGCAGCGCGACGCTTTTCATGGCGTACGCCCCGAGCGCGGCGTCGATGTGCCGCGTGCGATCAACAACGCTACCGACCGCGCCAACCTTTTCGTGCTGTGGCAACGGCTGTGGCAGGACGGCTGTGGTGCCAGCCCCGAAGCCGGCTCACCCGAGCAGGCTGGCAAACACTCCGCTGCGCGCGCCTGTCGCGCGGCATTGTTCCAGGCAAGCCTGCACTATCGACTCAATCGCGGTCGAGGCTATCCATCAAGGCTGCGCGAAGCGATCCGTCCAGCGCTTGCTGCGGTGCAGGCAACCCGCTGGCCAGGCGGACTTGCCCTGCCCAACTCCGATATTCCCAATCGCGACCCGCTGCGCGATCGCAGCACGGCGGAAGACTTGAGCACGGTCGGCGCGGCGCTTGCACACATTCCCGCGCATTTCGAACCTCTGCAGATGCGCGGCCCGAGCGCGGTGTGGCACAAGGTCGACGACAGCCATATCGATGCGACGGTAGCCGGTCTCGCCCAGTTCATTCCGCTTGCAGACAGCCAACTGCTGGCCACGAGGCTCGGCATTGCTGCCGACCTTGCGGGGGCAAGCGAACAACGCGCCGGCGACACCCTCGCCGCCGCCATCCATTCGCTTGCACAAGACACGAATGCTGCGCTGTTCGACGACAGCCCGTTCCGCCCCGACCGACTGATGCCGGCTCTCCACGCCCGGCTCGCCAGCATGACCCCATCAATCGGGCCGGACTACGCGCTCGCACAAACCCGCCAGACCGCACAGGTCGCCGCGCCGGCACCGGTCGCAGTGAGCCCGGCCTACCCGCCCGCCCGCACGGCTGGCCCACTGAGCTATTACTGCGGCAGTTGTCACCACACCCCCGACGCCAGTCCGCCAAACTTTCTCGAAGGTGACGAAGCCACCGTCAAGCGCAGGCTCGAACAGTGTGGCCAGCGTATTCGCCACCGCCTGGGCATGTGGCGCATGGCTGCCGACAAACGCGACAAAACCCCCATGCCCCCGCCTCAGGCTTTGATCGCGCTCGGCATCGACCCACAAGGCTGGCCCACCAGCCCCGAATTCGCCGCACTGACGGCTTTTGCCGACAGGCTTGGCGGGCGCAACCCGGCTGCAAGCGGCAGCGCCTACGAATCCCTCCCCGATTGCCACTGAACTCCGGCCAAGGACCACGATCATGCCCCCACCGTTCAAACGTATCAGCCTCGACGAATTCAAGGCTTTGGTCGCCGGCTTTCCCTGGACGCGCAAGGTCAACGCGGTGCATATGCACCACACCTGGAAGCCCGAGCACAAGCACTTCCGGGGACACGAGACGATCGTCGGCATGTGGCGCTCACATACGGTAGAGCGCGGTTTTCGCGACATTGCCCAGCACATCAGCATCGACCCGGAGGGTTTCATCTGGCTGGGTCGCGACTGGAACCTCGCACCTGCGAGCGCCGCGGGCCACAACGGCAACAGCGCCGCCGGGCCATTCATGTTCGAAACCATCGGCAACTTCGACATCGGCCACGACCGCCTCGAAGGCGTGCAACGCGCCTGCGTGATCGGGGTCATCGCGACGATGCAGCAACATTTCAAGCTCGCACCCGAGAGCCTGATGTTCCACAACATGATGGCCAGCAAGTCCTGCCCCGGTACCGGCGTCGATCGCGCCACCGTCATCGCCGAGGTCGCCCAGGCGCGGACCGCACTCGAAGCACCGGGCGCAAGCCGTTCGACCGCCCGCAACCGAAGCACGCCAGCCGATCACGCCAACAGCGTCGGCGAAGCCGTTGCGCTCCTCACCCGGGCCCTGCCACCCGGCCATGAAGACGGCAACGCCGAAGTGCCCCACACCCACGAGCCGATCGCAGCGGGCGGGCGCGGCATGTTCGACAGTGGCCTCACACCGGCGCAACTCGCGGCGCTGCGCCCCCATCTCGTCAATCTCGCCCAAGGGCGCCTGTCCGACACCGGCGAGTTCAAGAGCAGCGTCGGCGATGTCGATGCGATCTTCGATATCCACCTGATACGCGCACTCGAACAAGCCAGGGCGCGCAACGAGCCGCTGCGCATCGTGTTCTTCGCTCACGGCGGCCTGGTGAGCGAGGCCACCGGTCTCAAGATTGCCCACAGCCAAGTCGAATGGTGGCGGGCGAACGAGGTGTACCCGATCCAGTTCGTATGGGAGACCGGATTCTGGCAAACGCTGATCGCGCACATCAAGAGCGCTGGCACCCGGGGCGTACGCGATCTCTGGGACCACACAACAGATCCCTTGATCGAACGCACCTGCCGGCACAGCGGCCCGCTGGCGCTATGGGGCAACATGAAATATAGCGCCGAGCAGGCCTCCACCGCCCATGGCGGCGCGCGTCATGTGGCACGCCGGCTGGCCGCGATGATGAAACAGCATCCGAACGAGATCGAGCTGCATGCGGTCGGACACAGCGCGGGATCGATCTTTCACAGCCATTTCATACCCGCCGCGCTAGACGAAGGCGTGCCGGGTTTCAAAACGCTGCAGTTTCTCGCACCAGCGATCCGCTGTGACGCCTTTCTTGAACGGCTCGCCCCATTGGTCGGCGGCAAGGGCATCGACAGCCTGACCGCGTTCACGATGGTGCGCGACGTCGAGCGCGCCGATAATTGCGGCTTCATCTATCGCAAGTCGCTGCTCTACCTCATCCACCACGCGCTGGAGCCCGAGGCGCAAACCGAGATCCTGGGCCTGGAAGAAAGCCTGCGTCGCGACCCGCAGCTGAAAACCTTATGGGGGCTCGACGGTCGGCGCGACGCCCCGGCCGAGCTCATCTGGTCACCCAGCGCCGGACGCGAAGGCCGCAGCGCCAGCCAGGCCACGGCCCATGGCGATTTCGACAACGATGGCCCAACGATGAACAGCGTGCTGCGGCGCATCCTGGCCAAGGCCGACGCCGATCCGATCGTCGCCTTTCCGGCGAGCACCCGCAGCCTCGACAGGCTGGCAGACCCGCAGCCATTCACCAACCCGTTCCGCTTCGACCCCGTGGTCGACAAGAATCCGGCGGCTTCGCCCAGCCTACAGCCGGTACCCTTGCCCTTGCCTGCGGACAGGCCTCAGCCGCAGGCAAGCGGCAGACGCGCGGCCCTGTGCATCGGCATCGACCGCTACCCCTCGCCCCATGAACTGCATGGCTGCGTCGCCGATGCCCGGCTGTGGGCGCAAACCCTGTCCCGCTTCGGCTTCGAAACCGGCCTGCTGCTAGACGAAGCCGCCACCCGCGAGGGTATGCTAAAGGCACTCGGCCAGCTTGTCGATGGCAGCACGGCGGGTGACACCCTCGTGATCCAGTTTGCCGGCCATGGCACCCAGCTCGACGACATCGATGGCGACGAAGAAGACGACGGCCAGGACGAGGCACTGTGCCCGATCGACTTCGGACTCGGCGCTTTCGTCCTCGATGACGACCTGCGCACGGTGATCGCCCGCCTGCCGCAGGGGGTGGCACTGACGTGTTTCATGGACTGCTGCCACTCGGGCACCATTTCGCGCACCCTGGCCCCTCATCAGCCTGCCCCGGACCCGCAGGCCAAGGCCCGTTTCATCCGCTCCAGCCCCTCCATGCGGGAAGCTCACCGCACGTTCCGGGCCGTCCTGCCGCCACAGCCGGCAGCGCCGGGGGGTGATCAGGCGAGCATGCGCGAGGTCACGTTCTCGGCCTGCAAGCCTGACCAAGTAGCCTACGAGAACGCCGGCCAGGGCGACTTCACCCGCCACGCCACGGCGGTGCTGAAAAACGCAGGCACGGTGGCTGCGATCACCAATGCCACATTCCAGACCATGGTCGACGAGGATTTCGGCCCGACCGGGCGCCAGAATCCGATGCTCGACTGTGCTCCAAGGCTGCGTGATGCGCCGCTCTTCGGCGGCCTTGCAGTCACCGCGCCCCACGCCGAAGTCCAGCGCGAGCAAGCGCGGCCCTTACCGGCCAATCCACTCGTCGGCGCAATCGATCTGCTGCAGGCAATGCTGGGGCGGGTCAAGGATGAGCTTCGTGACTGACCGCGCCCACCACCCTTCGTGCCCAAGGCGACCCGCATGAACGCCAACCAATCGAAGCGGGTTTCGCTGCCGCGCTGGCTATACCGGGTGCTGATGCTGATTCTGGCACTCCTGATCGTCGTCGTGGCGGCAGGCCTCTACCTGATCGGACGCTTCAGCGTCGATAACCCGGTGAGCTATCCGGACGACGAGCGCCACTTCATGTACGGATCGACCGGAGGAGAACGAGAGTCGGGCTTCCCGTTCTGGATCTGGCAGGCGCTGCCTCAGGTCTGCGCCGAGCATCTGCCTGGGCGCGGCTACGCATCGCTTGGCATGCTGTATGAGGAAGGACGTGACCTGCCCATAGGCATGTCGCAACGCCGCCACCTCGGCATCGACAGGGTGTTTCTGAACTGCGCCGCCTGTCACACCGGCACCGTGCGCAGCACCGTCGATGCCAGGCCGCGGATCTATTCCGGCATGCCTTCGCACCAGCTCGATCTGCAGGGTTTCCAGGAGTTCTTCTTCCGCTGCGCCAGCGACGAGCGGTTTCGCACCGATTTCATCCTGCCCGAGATCCAGCGCCTCGGCGCGGACCTCAACCCGATCGATCGCCTTATCGTCTATCCGGTCGCGATCGCGCTGATGCGCGAACGCCTGCTGATGCTCAAGACCCGCTTCAGCTTTGCCGAAAAGCAAGCCCGCTGGGGCCCGGGCAGGGTCGATACCTTCAATGCTGCCAAGGTGTTGTTCAACATCCCGGTGAGCAAGCTGCCGCCCGAGGAACTGCGCGGCACCTCGGACTTTCCGTCGATCTGGCTGCAGGGCCCGAAGAAGATCCGCGATGACGGCCAGCCGATGCAACTGCACTGGGACGGCAACAACACCGCCACCGAAGAACGCAACAAGAGCGCCGCCTTCGGCACCGGCACCACTCCACCCACGCTCGATACGCGCGCGATTGGGCGGATCGAGGACTGGCTGCTGACGCTCACGCCGCCGGCCTATCCTTTCCCGGTAGACGAAGCGCTGGCCGAGCGCGGTGCGCCGATCTATGCGCAATACTGCGCCGGATGCCATGGCGCGAACGGCCGCAACTTTGCCGGCACCCGGGTCGGACATGTCACCCCGATAGCCGAGATCGGCACCGACCGCGGCCGGCTCGACTCCTACACGCGCGACCTGGCGGTGAATCAGGGCACGCTGTATGCCGGCTATCCATGGCGCTTCACCCGCTTTCGCAAGACCTTCGGCTACGCCAACATGCCGCTCGACGGGCTGTGGCTGCGTGCGCCCTATCTGCACAACGGCTCGGTGCCTACGCTAGCCGATCTGCTCGAACCCGCCGCCAGGCGGCCTCAACGCTTCTACCGCGGCTACGACGTCTATGACCCGCAACGCGTGGGCTTCATCACCGATGTAGCCACCGAGGGCGGGCGAAGATATTTCGAGTACGACACCAGCCTGCCGGGCAACGCCAACCATGGTCATGAAGGCCATGCCTATGGCACCGAACTCGCGCCGGACGAAAAGACCGCGCTGATCGAATTCCTCAAGACCTTTTGAGACAAACCGCCATGCACGCCTCGCCCCTGCAAGCACCTGTCGAAAAACCACGCTGGCTGCGCCGCCTGTATGCAATCGCCGCAATCGTACTCGTGCTGGGTAGCCTGATCGCCGTGGTCGGCTGGTCGCGCCTGCTGCGCGAGGTGCGCCAGCCGGCATGGGTCAGCGCCGATGCCGACAGCCGCTTCATGTATGGCTCGCTCGGCGCCGAGGCTCAGGCCGGCATTCCCTACTGGATCTTCTACGTGTTGCCGCGGCTGTTTCCCGAGAAACTACCCGGGCCGGGCGGCTACGCCTCTTTCGGCGTGTCATGGGAAGAAGGCAAGGAACTACCGATCGGTTTCACCAAGAAGACCGTCGGCTTCGACCGGGTCGGCAATAACTGCGCGGTATGCCACGCCGCCAGCTATCGCACCGCACATGACGAGAGTCCGGTGTTCGTCCCCACCGGACCGGCGCACCGGATGAAGCTCGAGGCCTTCTTTCACTTTCTCCTCGATGCAGCCAACGACCCGCGCTTCGAGCCCGGCATCATCATGCGCGAGATCGCGCTGGTGACTGATCTCGACCTGATCGACCGACTCGCCTATCGCTATCTCGTCATTCCGATGACGAAAAAGGCCTTGCTCGCGCGCGAGCCGATGTTCGCCTGGACCTACCGCCATGATTTCGCGGACTGGGGGCCCGGACGCGACGACCCCATGAATCTTCCGAAGTACTTTCTGCTAGGCGCACCCATGGACGACAGTTCCGGCCCCACCGATTTCCCGCCTATCTGGAATCTGGGCAAATACCAGGCAGACAAGGGCCACTTGCTGAACCTGGCAGGCGATAGCCACGACGTCTGGTCGGTGATGATCGACTCGGCAATCGGTCTGTTTGGCGAAGGCCCGAACGACCCCGAGGCTCTGGAGGAAGAAGCCCGTTGGCTGCAGCAATACCTGACCGCCAAGCGCGCACCACCCTACCCGCTGCCGATCGACGCGGCGAAGACCTCAGCCGGCGCCGAGGTATTCGCCGCCCACTGCGCACGCTGCCATGCCAGCGCGCGCACCGGCACTCCAATACCACAGGCTGAAGTCGGCACCGACAGCGGCCGCCTCGAGACCTGGAGCAGTGACAACGCAATCGCCGCGAACAAGGCCTTCAATGCGATGGGCCTCAAGCGCAAGGGCTTCGTCGAGACCCCGCTGTTTGGCTATGTCGCCCCCTTCCTCGACGGCGTATGGCTGCGCGGCCCCTTCTTGCACAACGGCTCGGTGCCCACGATCCGCGCGCTGCTCGAACCGGCCGACAAGCGCCCCCAAACCTTCTGGCGCGGCTACGACGTGATCGACCCGGTCGGCGTCGGCTTCATCTCGCACGGCCCGCAGGCCGAGCGCGAAGGCAGCCGCTACGACGTGACGCTGCGCGGCAACAGCAAC
>JAEUNS010000030.1 GCA_016790005.1 Zoogloeaceae bacterium | reverse complement strand
GCCTTGAGTTCGGCGCGGGTGCTGACCCGCACGCCGTCGCCGCCCAGTCCCTTGGCCATGGTCGCGAACCCCCAGTCGTCCAGGTTGTTGAAAGCGGATTCGGGCTGGAAAGTGCGCAGCATCTCCCACGAGGCGTTGTTGAGCAGGATCACGATGGGGTCCCAGCCGAAGCGGCGGCAGTTGCCGAGTTCCCAGCCGGTCATCTGGAAAGCGCCGTCTCCCACCAGGATCAGCGGACGCTGGCCAGATGCGGCTTGCAGGCCCAGGCCCGCGGGCACGCCGAAGCCCATGGTGGCGTAGTAGCCCGGGGCCACGAGTTCTGTCTGGGCGATGTCCATGGCGGTGAACAGGCAGTCGCCCATGTCGGCCGCGATCGGCATGCGGCCGTGTTTGTCCATCAGGTCATTGACCGCCATTGCGATGTCGTTGGGGGTGATCGGGCCGTCGTCAGCCGTGAGGCCGCGGGGATAGCCGGGTGCCTTGACCTCGATTGCCGGTGCCCGCGCGCTGACCTGTTCGAGCAAGGCATCGACGATGGCGCCGAGCGGGATGTCGTTGTAGGTGTGGTAGCCCAGCGTCACCCGGTGATCGAGCGCCTGGATGGTCTTGCGCATGTCGATCTGGCGGGACGACACGCCAAAGTTGGTGTCGGAGATGATTACCCCGAGCAGCAGCAGCGCGTCCGAGTGCTCGACCATGTCGGTGATTTCAGCGCGACCAGCTACACCGAGGTAGGTGCCAGCCAGGGGTGCATCGGTGCCAGTGAGCAGACCGCGACCCAGGATGCTGGTTACCACCGGTACGCCCAGCCGGAGTGCAAGTTCGGCCACCTTTTCCTCGAGTCCGAAGCGACGCACCTCGACGCCCACCATAAGCACTGGCGAACTCGCACTGCGAATGCGTGTGACGATCTCGTCGACACACGCAGCGAGCGCGTCGCGGTCGACACCTTGCGGCGCAAGCGCGGTGACCGGTTCGCAGGCCACCGTGACCATGTCGCGCGGCAATTCGATGTAAACCGGGCGGGACTCGCGCAGGCAACTTGCCAGCACCCGTGCGATTTCGGCCGGCGCGGTGCGCGCGTCGTCAAGGCGCGCTTGATCGCAGGTGATCTCGCGATAGATCGCGAACTGCGAGTCGAGCGTCTTGGCCTGATGGTGCAGCAGCAGCCCGGATACGGCCTCACCCTTGCCGGGAGCGCCCGAAATGACCACCACCGGCGACTTCTCGGCATAGGCGCCGGCAATCGGGTTGACCATGTTGAGCGCGCCGGCGCCGTAGGTCACCGCCGCCACGCCCAGCCCACTGCGAAAGCGCGCAGCCGCGTCGGCGGCAAAGCCGACCCCCGGCTCATGGCTCAGGGTGTGCAGCGGCAGAATCCGGGACTCTTCCATGACCTTGAAAAAGGGCAGGGCAAAGTCACCGGGGATGCCGAATACTTCGCGCGCACCGTGGTCGCGCAGGGCAGTCAGCAAGACTTGGGAGAGGTTCATGGCGGTGGTCCGGATGTTGATCCAAAGAACCAGAATACACGCCATTTATGGGTTAAATTGTGCTCTTTATTAAGTGTAACGAAAATTCTGTTTCAAAAACGTCGATCTATTGGGACACATCGTTCTGCGTGAAGCGGGGCTCGGCCGTGCCCGGCAACCGACAGGCCGAGTGCAGTATCAGTCCTGCGGTTGCCGAATGACCGCCTTGCCGTTTTCCAGGCGTTCGACCTGTGCGAGCGTTGCGACCGGTACGTTGAGTTCCTCGATGGCGGCATGCCCGAGCTTGAAGCGCTTTTCGACGATGAAGCCAGCCCCCAGAACTTCTGCGCCGGCTTCGCGTGCCATTTCGATCAGTGCGACTGCCGTGCGGCCGTTAGACAAAAAATCATCGACAATCACGATCCGGCTACCGGACGGTAGAAATTTCTGCGAAATCACCAGTTTGGTCGCGCCACCCTTGGTGGGTGAGGGAATGATGCGCGACAGAAAGGGCGACTCGACCTCGGGCGAATACTTCTTGGCAAAAACCAGCGGCACATTGAGTGCCTGTGCAACCACCAGACCGGGGGCGATGCCGCTCGCTTCGGCGGTCAGGATCAGGGTTGGCTGAAAGGCCGAGAGACGGCGCGCGAGCTCCCGTCCCATTTCGGCAATGAAGGCGGGTTCGATGCGGTGGTTCAGGAAGTGATCGATCTTGAGAATCTGGTCGCCAATGATGGTCGCCTCCTGCTCGATGCGATGAACGAGCGGCGGATAGGCGACGTTGAGCTGCACATGCGGATTCATATAGGGTCTCGAAACGGTGCTTGTATGGGCTTGAAGCGATGAGTTTGCCCGCGCTGCGGGTCATTGCAAGGGGTTCTCGCCTATTCGGGTGACATGGAGCAGGTTGGTGGTGCCGCTACGGCCGAAGGGAATGCCGGCAATCACCACGATCTGGTCACCCGCCACGGCAAAACCGGCGGCGACGGCTGCCTTGGCCGCATGCTCGACCATCTCGCTCAGGTCGTGGATTTCTTCATACGGAACTGCATGGACACCCCACACCAGCGCCAGGCGGCGGGCGGTCGAGATGTGCGGGGTCAGGCTCAGGATCGGGGCGGGGGGGCGCTCGCGCGAGGCGCGCAGGGTCGAGAAGCCGGACGAGGTGAATGCCACGGTTGCGACCGGGTTCAACAGGCTGGTTACGCTGCGCAGCGCATAGCAGATCGCGTCCGGGGTGTTGGACTCTGCCGGCGTGTGCGAGGCCTCAAGGGCCTTGCGCCAGGCGGGGTCGGACTCGACCTCGCAGATGATGCGATCCATGATCGTCACCGCCTCGACCGGATACTGGCCGGATGCCGATTCGGCGGACAACATCACCGCGTCGGCGCCGTCATAGATTGCGGTGGCGACGTCCGACGCCTCTGCGCGGGTCGGGATCGGCGAATTGATCATCGATTCGAGCATCTGGGTGGCAACCACGACCGGTTTGCCGGCACGCCGGGCCGAGCGCACGATGCGTCGCTGCAACACTGGCACCTGCTGCGGAGGCAGCTCCACACCGAGGTCGCCGCGGGCGACCATGATGCCGTCGGCTTGCTCCACGATCGCGTCGAGACTCTCGATCGCCGAGGGCTTCTCGAGCTTGGCCATGATCCAGGCCCGATCGCCGATCAGTTTGCGGGCTTCGATGATGTCTTCCGGGCGCTGCACGAACGACAGCGCAATCCAGTCGACCCCGAGTTCGAGCCCGTAGGCGAGATCGCGCAGATCCTTTTCGGTGAGCGGTGAGATCGGCAAGACCACGCCCGGCACGTTCACCCCTTTGCGGTCCGAGAGCACGCCACCGACCAGCACGGTGGTGTCGGCCGATCGCGCGTCGCAACGGTCCACCCGCAGCCGGATCTTGCCATCGTCGAGCAGGAGTTCGGTGCCGGCATGCAGCGCTGCGAAAATTTCTAGATGGGGTAGCGGTGCGCGTTCGGCGTTGCCCGGCTCGTCGTCGAGGTCGAGCCTGAAGTGGCTTCCGGTGGCAAGGGTGACCTTGCCGTCGGCAATCCGGCCAATCCGGAGCTTGGGGCCCTGAAGGTCGAGGAGGATGCCGACCGGCCGGCCGGTTTCCTGCTCGATGCTGCGGATCGCGCGGTAGCGCTCGGCATGGTCTTCATGGGTGCCATGGCTGAAGTTGAGCCGAAAGATGTCGGCGCCGGCAACAAACAGGGTGCGAATCTGGTCCGGTGAAGAACTGGCTGGCCCAAGTGTGGCAAGTATGCGGGCCTGGCGGATACGGCGCATGAAGTCTCCGGTTGGTCTTGTCTTTTTGATTAGACCCGTATTGTGCCCTAAGGGCATGTGCGGGCGCACCCATCGTGCTCTGCGAAAGGGGCGAACTGGCTTCAGGGTCGATTGCTTGCGTCGCGCACGCCGTGCTCACGGACCAGGGTGGCCGGTGCGCACGGCAGGCGTCGGCATCAGTTACAGAATCGCGGAGTCGCGATTTTCGCCGCGTTCGTACACGACATGGGCACGGCCGACCAGCAAGGGGTCGATCGGGCCGATCTGCTCGAGGTTCTTGTTGTCGTAGGGCAGCTTGTGCAGGATGTAGCGCATCGCATTCAGACGCGCGCGCTTCTTGCAGTTCGACTTCACCACAGTCCATGGGGCGTCCGCGGTGTCGGTGTAAAAGAACATCGCCTCCTTGGCCTTGGTGTAGTCGTCCCATTTGTCGAGCGATGCAAGGTCGATCGGGCTCAGCTTCCACTGCTTGAGCGGATGCGCTTCGCGCTCCTTGAACCGGCGGCGTTGTTCTTCACGGCTCACCGAAAACCAGAACTTGATCAGATGCACGCCGCTGCGGGCCAGA
>JAEUNS010000462.1 GCA_016790005.1 Zoogloeaceae bacterium | reverse complement strand
CACGAGCTCTACCCCAACGGAATCTCCACCTCGTTGCCGTTCGATGTGCAACTGGCGGTCGTGCGTTCGATCCGGGGCATGGAGAATGCGCACATCCTGCGCCCCGGCTATGCGATCGAATACGATTATTTCGATCCGCGCAACCTCAAGGCGTCGCTCGAAACCAAGTCGATCGGCGGGCTTTTCTTTGCGGGGCAGATCAATGGCACTACCGGCTACGAAGAGGCCGCCGCGCAGGGCCTGCTTGCAGGCACCAACGCAGCCCTGCAGGTGGCCGGGCGCGAGCCGTGGTGCCCGCGCCGGGACGAAGCCTATCTGGGCGTGCTGGTAGACGACCTGATCACTCGAGGGGTATCGGAGCCTTACCGCATGTTCACCTCGCGTGCGGAGTATCGCCTGCAATTGCGCGAGGACAACGCAGATCTGCGCCTGACCGAACAAGGCCGGGCGCTTGGCCTTGTCGATGAGGCCCGGTGGAGCGCGTTCGCTGCAAAACGCGAGGCGATCGAGCGTGAGACCGTGCGCCTCAAGTCAAGCTGGGCGCATCCGGAGCAGATTCCGGTTGCCGAAGCTGAACGTGTGGTGGGCAAGGCCCTCGAGCGTGAGTACCGGTTGTTCGATCTGCTGCGCCGCCCCGACACGTCGTATGCGGCGCTGATGAGTCTTCCCGGCGCACCCGAGAACCCCGAAACCGATCCACAGGTGGTCGAGCAACTCGAGATAGTGGCCAAGTACCAGGGTTACATCGACCGCCAGCAGGACGAAGTCGCCCGTCAGATGCAGGCCGAAACCACCCGTCTGCCCGCTGGAATCGACTATGCCGAGGTCAGGGGACTGTCAAAGGAAGTGCAGCAGAAGCTCAACCTGCACCGGCCTGAAACGATAGGCCAGGCCGGGCGGGTGCAGGGCGTGACTCCCGCGGCGATCTCGCTCTTGTTGGTGTGGCTCAAGCGTCGGGATCTCGTTGCGCGGGCTGCCCAGGCCGATGAGCAACAAAAGTCGGCATGAGCGAAGCGCTTCTCGATCAGGGCCTGTCGGCGCTTGGGCTTGAATTGCCGGGTGCAATGCGCGACCGCCTGGTCGCCTATGCCGGCTTGCTGGCGAAGTGGAACAAGGTCTATAACCTGACCGCGATTCGCGACCCGCAGCAGATCGTCACTCATCACCTTCTCGACTCGCTCGCGGTTGTTCCCCACCTGGGCGGCATCAAGCGTATCGCGGATGTGGGCTCCGGTGGCGGGCTGCCTGGCATCGTGCTGGCGATCGTTTGTCCGCAACTGAGCGTCACCTCCATCGAGGCGGTGGGCAAGAAGGCAAGCTTTCAGCAGCAGGTGCGTATCGAGCTTGGCGTCGACAATTTTGAAGTTGTCGCCGGACGGGTCGAGGCGTTCAGGCCCGATGCCTTGTTTGATGCGGTTACTTCGCGCGCTTTCTCAAGTCTCAACGACTTTGTCACCCTGACGCGCCACTTGTTGCGAGACGGCGGACGATGGCTGGCGATGAAAGGCGTGTATCCTGAAGACGAAATTGCTGCACTGCCGCAGGGTGTGCGCGTCACGGCCGGCATCGCGCTTGCCGTTCCCGGTCTAGAGGCCGAAAGAAACCTGATTGTGCTGGAAAGAAACTGAATGGCCCAAATTTTCTGCGTTGCCAACCAGAAGGGTGGGGTTGGCAAGACCACCACCTGTGTGAATCTCGCCGCTGCATTGCAGGAGGCAGGGCAGCGGACCTTGCTGATCGACCTCGATCCCCAGGGCAATGCGACCATGGGCAGCGGCATCGACAAGCGCGACCTGAAGCACACCGTCTATCATCTGCTGGTCGGCCTCGCCGGGCTGGGCGAGGTCAGCGTGAAGTCGCCGACCGGTGGTTATGACGTCCTGCCGGCCAATCGCGATCTGGCGGGTGCCGAGGTCGAGTTGGTCGATATCGCCCGGCGCGAAAGTCGTCTGAAGGATGCGCTGACCGCTTCAGGCGTCGGCTATGACTTCGTTCTGATCGATTGCCCACCTTCGCTCTCGATGCTGACGCTTAACGGCCTGTGCGCGGCCGACGGGGTGATCATTCCGATGCAATGCGAATATTACGCGCTCGAGGGCCTGTCGGACCTGGTCAACACTATCAAGAAGGTACATGCCAACCTGAATCGCAATCTCAAGGTGATCGGCCTCTTGCGGGTGATGTTCGACCCGCGCATGACCCTGCAACAGCAGGTATCGGCGCAGCTCGAGAGCCACTTCGGCGACAAGGTCTTCAAGGCTATCGTGCCGCGCAACGTGCGTCTCGCCGAAGCGCCCAGTCATGGCATGCCCGGGGTGACCTTCGACCGCAATGCAAAAGGCGCGCAGGCATACATGGCCTTTGCTCGCGAGATGATTGGGCGATTGGGTAGCCCGTGATGCTTCCCGGAATCCGTCTTGGCGATGACTCGTCTTTATGTATTGAATCGATGACATGACTCCACCAAAACTCAAAGGCCTGGGCCGTGGCCTCGATGCGCTCCTGGGCGCAAACCGAGATGAAGATGCCGCAAAGGGCGAGCTTCAGACGGTGGCGAGCGACGCTCTTCAGCCCGGCAGATATCAGCCCCGTACCCGCATGGATCCGGGCTCGCTCGAAGAGTTGGCTGCGTCGATCAAGGCTCAGGGCGTCATGCAGCCGATTCTGGTGCGTCCCGTCGGACGCGGCAAATTCGAGATCATCGCCGGTGAGCGTCGCTGGCGTGCAGCCGCGCTTGCCGGCCTGCATGAGGTGCCTTGCCTCGTCCGCGAGATTCCGGACGAGGCTGCGCTGGCGATGTCGCTCATCGAGAACATCCAGCGCGAAGATCTTAATCCGCTCGAGGAGGCCTCCGGTATCCAGAGGCTGATCGATGAATTTGGCATGACCCATCAGGAGGCTGCCGATGCGGTGGGCCGCTCGCGGCCTGCTGCCAGCAACCTCCTGCGTCTGCTGAACCTCGCCAAACCGGCCCAGGAACTCCTGATGGCCGGTGATATTGACATGGGGCATGCCCGCGCCATTCTGCCGCTCGATCCGGCAAGCCAGATTCAGGTCGGCAACCATGTGGCAGCGCGTGGCCTGTCCGTCCGCGATACCGAGCGGATGGTGCAGCAGTTGTTGAACCCCCGTAGCGCCAAGCCTCCCCGCGAAGCCGATCGCGACCTGTTGAGACTGGAAGAGGAGTTGGCCGATCGCCTGGGTGCCACCGTGCGTATCAAGGCCAACGGCAAGGGTGCGGGTGAGGTGAGCATCCGTTTCGGCAACCTCGACCAACTCGACGGATTGCTTTCACGCCTGCGTTGAAAGAATCATACATGCACCCCGGATTCAGCCCGTTTTCGGGATCTTTCGCTCGACGCGAATCAGCGTCTTCTATAAGATATCGGAGTTGTGTGTTTCAGCCTTGCGAATAGTTCCCGGGTTTGACTTTATTGTGGTTAACCCCTAACATTCGCGAACTTTTTCAAGGTGGTTGGTGGAATTCCGAGGCGCTCAGACAGACCCATGTTCAAGATGGTCCTTCTGCAGTTTTGCGCCACCCTCGCAGCAGCGGCCATATCGGCCGTTTTTTTCGGGGTAACCGGAGCTGTGTCCGCTGCCTTG
>JAEUNS010000459.1 GCA_016790005.1 Zoogloeaceae bacterium | reverse complement strand
GGAATGACCGAGTAGCAGTTGAACGGCCCGCAGGTTCTTCGTCCGCTTGTAGATCAGTGTTGCTTTCGTTCGCCGCATTGAATGCGTGCCGTAGGCCGAAGAATCCAGTCCGGCAGCGACAACCCAGTGCTCGACGATTCTTGCGTACTGACGGGTGGACAGGTGCGGTGATTCGTGCAACCGGCTGGGAAAGAGAAAGTTCTCCGGCTTCAGGTTTGCCTTCGCGATCCAGGCTGCCACGGCCGTGCGAGTTGGTTCGGTCAGCTCGAACTGAACGGGCCGCTGCGTCTTGCGCTGCACGACCATTGCGCGTGAAAGCACTTGGTTCCCGTGGGTCACGTCGCGAACTCGCAGACTGACGAGATCACAGCCTCGAAGCTTGCTGTCGATCGCGAGGTTGAACATGGCGAGGTCTCGCACCTCGTGGCCGTTCTGGAGGTAGATTCGGATGGCCCAAATGTCTTTGGGTTTGAGTGGTGCCTTCTGACCAATCAACTTCCCCTTGTTCCAGGCTTCCCGATGTTCGCTGGTTTCCATCTCAGACTCCTTTCTGTTGATCGGAGTCTAATTCTCGATCTCAAGGCGATTGGCCGCTATCCTCGGAGACACCCACCGGTCACTGCCGGCCATGACCTATCGGTCGACTTTTCCGATTGAGGGTCGGAAACAAACTGATCGCTGCCGCTCAGGTTTCGCGGCCGATTTAGCTGTTTTGACCCAGAACGGCCTGATGACTTTTTCAAGCGCTGCGGCAGCTTACACGTCGGCAAGTTGCCGTTCATATGGATCTGATGTCGGCCCGGTGATCGGCCATTCCCGCATTGTGTTTTGCGCCGAGAATAGCTGTAATGAGCAGGTCACCGACCGTTGGTGCCTCCGCTGGCTGGCTTCACGACCGCGATTAACTTCGGGCTAACGCGGTATGTGACTTTTAAAAGCTTTTCAGACCGTCGAAGGCCGAAGGGTCGGTATCCAATTGGAGTCGTCGCTCGGCGCGTCAACGCGCGAACAACCGCTCGACTGGAGCAGTCAAACTTCGTACAAGAGTGGATCGGTACGAGCTTTGGCCAAGTCGTCCTTCTCTCACGAAAGTGGTTCCTGAGTGGAGTGAACGGCAGGTCAAACCTCTAACGGATTGTTGATGAAGCAGCTTTCGCAAAGCAGCACGGGCCCTCGATCGAAACTGGTGTCTCATGCGAATTCACGCCCTTCGCCAGCCTCCTCATCGGTCACGCCATCGCGGATATGGTAAATACGCTTGAAAGTCGGGATGATTTTCTCGTCATGGGTAACCACGATGATGGCTGTCTCAAATTTTTGTGCCATGTCGTTGAGGATGCGGATGACAGCCATGGCGCGCTCGGAGTCCAGCGGTGCAGTGGGCTCATCCGCCAAGATCACTGGCGGACGATTGACCAGTCCACGCGCGATGGCGACCCGTTGCTGCTCACCCCCCGAGAGTTGCGAAGGCATGGCGCGGGCCCGGTGGTGCACATCGAGCGCTGTCAGCAGTTCCAGTGCCTTTGCACGCGACTCCTCATTCGAAACGCCTGCGAGCATCGGCAGCAACGCCACGTTGTCGGTGACATCCAGAAACGGAATCAGATATGGCGCCTGGAATACGAAACCAATCTTGTCCCGGCGCAAGGCGCGCAGATCACGGACCTTCCAGCCATCGTCGTAGATCACTTCGTCACCCAGCGTCATGCGACCGGCGGTGGGGTCGATCACGGCGCCCAGGCATTTGAGCAAAGTGCTCTTGCCCGAACCGGATGGGCCGATCAGGCCGACCACCTCGCCAGGTGCCACCTGCATGTCCACGCCCTTCAATGCATCGAACGCGGTGTCACCCTCGCCATAGCGTTTTCTCAAACCTTCGATGCGAATGCCTCGACCACTCATCTCACCCTCCAATGGCTTCGGCCGGATCGACCTTGAGCGCCATGCGGATTGCGACGAGGCTGGCCAGAACGCAGATCACGAGCACGGCGAAAAATCCGGCGATGGAGTCGAGCGGCATCAGCAGGACGTACTTGGGAAACAGGGGCGCCGAGAAAGTGGCGGTGATCTTGCCGACCACGAAACCAATCACGCCCAGGGCGAGTGCCTGTTGCATGATCATCGCGGCGATCGTTCGATTGCGTGTGCCGATGAGCTTCAGTACCGCGATCTCGCGGATCTTGTCCATCGTCAGCGAATAGATGATGAAGGCGACGATGGCCGCGCTGACGACGGCCAGAATCACCAGGAACATGCCGATCTGCTTTGCCGAGGTGGCGATCAGCTTGCCGACGAGGATGTCCTCCATCTGGGCCCGGGTGTAGACCGTCAAGCGCTTCCAGCGTCGGATCGACTCGGCAACCTCGTCCGGCGCATGGCCAGGTTGCAGTGTGACCAGGACGGCATTGACGAACGCGTTGGTGCTCTGTGACGCAATCACGGCATCGAGCAAACCTGGCACCCCCGGTCGATTGAAGGCCGGGTTGGCTTCGGTGCGACGGCGGCTTTGCCAGATAGCGTCATTGTCCTTGAGGAACTGAGCCTCCTGGGCATCCTTGAGCGGAATGAAGACCATCGGGTCGCCGCTGGACGACACCATGCGCCGTGTCAGTCCGACGACCTCGTAGTGATTTCGGCGAATGGAAAGTCGATCTCCCAGCTTGAAGCCGGTGGCAATGTCGGCCACCGCCTCGTAGTGGGCGCGTGTGATCTGGCGTCCGGCGACAAGATAGGGCGGCCAGCCGGGCGTCGCTCCCAATGCGCCGGGCGCGATGCCGACCACCATGGTGCGGACATCGCTCTCGCCCTTGCGTACCTGCATGGTCAGGTAGGTTACGTTCGCTGCCCGGGCGACGCCCGGCATGGCGAGGATCGTGCGGTACACGTCATCATTGAGACTGGATGACTCGGCATAGGGACCCAGCGTGTTCTTTTGCACCACCCAAAGATCGGCGCCACTGTTGTCGAGCAGCGCCATGCCGTCGTCCACCATGCCGCGATAAACCCCGGCCATGATCAGGGTCACGCCGATCAGCAGACCCAGACCGATGCCCGTGAAGACGAACTTTCCCCAGGCATGGAGAATATCGCGGCCGGCCAGGCTGATCATCGCGACACGCCCGGCAGGTGATCGACTACGTCGACGCGGCTGCGTGCCGTCAATGCCTTTTCGCTATAGGCCACGACCCGGTCGCCAGGCTTGAGACCTTCGCGCACCTGCACATTGCCATCCAGATCGGACACACCGGGCACGATCGACGTGAAGTGCAACTCGCCATCGATAACTTGCCAGACACCGATCTTGTTGCCTTCGTGTCGCACGGCAGAATTGGGGATGGTTGGCGCGGCAGGAAGCGGCGCGAGATCAACCGTGAGCTCGGCCAGTTCGCCCACCGGCGGAATGGGTTGCGGAATGACGTCGAAGACCACTTTGGCGAGTATCTCCTCGGTCACCGCGTCGGCCATGGGCTCCACGCGCAGTACGCGGCCCTCGAATACTTCGTCGCCATGCGAACGCAGGACAATACGCGCCGGCAGTCCCGCAGCCAGCCCCGATGCGCTGATCTGGTCGAAACGCACGTTCACCCACAGACTCCTGGGGTCGATGATCTCCAGGATGGCCTGCCCGGCGACGATGGTCGTGCCAGGCTCGGCATCGCGCAGGGCAACGACGCCGTCGCCCGGCGCGATCAGGCGCAGGTTGCTTTGCTGCGCCATCAAGCCTTCGCGGTCGGCGCGGGTACGGGCGAGTTCTTCCCGGGCCACATCCAGAGCGGCCTTGGCAATGAGCAGTTCCTGGCGTTTGGTGGAGGCAGATTCTTCGCTGGTCGAGCGCACTGCAAACAGGCCCTCGTAGCGGCGCGCCTGGCTTTGAGCGAAGGTATGGCGGGCTTCTGATTCGCGCAAAACCGCTTCCGCACGCTTGACTGCCGATTCCTGCGCGCGCACGCGATCATCGAGGTCGACCGGATCCATCTCGCCAAGCACCTGTCCGGCCTTGACCTGATCGCCGACATGCACCGCCAGGCTTTTGACGCGCCCGGCAAAAGTCGGCCCGATCTTGAAGGTGTAGCGGGCTTCCACCGTGCCAATCCCGAACAGCGCCGGTGTGACTGTCCGCGACTCCACGGTCACGACGGTGACCGCGACCGGTGCCAGCGGGCCGGATCGGAGGCCAACGTAGATGAACAATGCGAACATCGGAACGATGACGGCCAGAAGCGCCAGGGTACGGCCTTGCAAGGGAAGGCTTTTCATTGCGCGCTCGCGATGCCACGGCGATAGATCGCGAAGACGCGTGGCGCATCGATCTGCATGCGCGCCACGTCTCCCGCCAACAGCGATTGCATGACGAGACCCTGGATCGTGCCAATGAACAGCGTCGCCGCCGCCTCGTTATCAACAGTGGGAGACAACTCGCCGCTGGTCTTGCCCTTCTCGATGAGACAATGCAAACGCTCCCCGTAGCGCTGGATCAGGGTCTGTACCATGCGCTTGGCCGGAGTCGGTTCAGCACGCTGGAGTTCGCCAAACATCATTCTGGGTACGCCGGGGTGTTCGATCACGAATTCAACATGACTCATGAACATCGCCTCCATGGCGGACAGGGGCGACGCTATTCCTTGCGCTGCGCGATCGATTCGGGCCAACAGGCGCTCCGCCACCCACTCCATGACCGCCTGCCAAATGGCTTCCTTGTTCGGGAAGTGCCTAAACAGCGCGCCCTGGGTCAAGTTCATATGCTTGGCGATGGCCGCAGTGGTGATCTCGCTGGGGTTTTGCGAACCGGCAAGCGCCACGACGGATTTGACCGTCACGGCACGACGTTCATCGGCCGGCAGATGCCTTGGATTGTTCTCCACGAGACCTCCTGGTTAGATAGTAATTGATTACTATCTTAGCACGAAAGCGATAGCAGTCAGAGTGGCGATCAGTCCTTCGCACATCCAAGTGCTGCGACTGCGTCCACCGGGCACCGAACCGCCGGCGTGTCGCTGTGAATCGGCCTTCACTGCTCGCCCTGGCGGCAGAGCGTTCGCTGACACGCACCCCACCTGACCCAGACCGGGGCGAAGTATGGCACTGCACTCATGGTCCGTCATTCATCACATCAGGGTCGGTTGCCGAGCGCGCTTAGGGGCGGGCCTATGCGCGGCATCGAACGGACGAGCCGGTCCAAGAAAATCA
Organism: Zoogloeaceae bacterium; assembly: GCA_016790005.1. GTDB lineage: Bacteria > Pseudomonadota > Gammaproteobacteria > Burkholderiales > Rhodocyclaceae > UBA2357. The sequence continues at coordinate 3,153 of JAEUNS010000459.1, read as the reverse complement.
GGGTGTCACTTCCGGACAACGGGATTGTTCGCATCCGGAGGCACTTGGGCCCAGACCGGTAATCTGGAGGCGATCACGAGAACACCATGAAATGCGCAGCAACACCAGGCCGCGTAACCAGTCCCTGCTGGAGTTAGTCATGCGATCTCCCACCAGTGGCGCGCCGAAATTTCTTGATCTATTTCAAATCCGATTTCCACGTGCAACTTCACCGCCATCGTCGGAAGCCAGATGTGTGCGTATGCCATACCCTCGGACACGTCCAACTGACAGTCCTAGAATGATTGAGAATCGTCAAGGCTTTCTCGCGACAACAGCGTATGTTTTGCGTGCTGATAGCAGATCGCAGCGTACCGCTCGACACTCGACTTTCAAGGAAGACTGAAGTGGCCAAGAGATTCACACTCCATCCGAAGCACCCTGAGCGAATTTGCTGGGGTTGCGACAAGTACTGTGCTACAGACGCACTCATGTGCGGCAATGGCTCCAGCCGTACCATGCATCCGGCCGAATTGATCGGGGAGGACTGGTATCTGCACGGCGACTGGGGGTTCGATGTCAACGAACTCAAAGACTCGAGCGCAAGTTGAACGACAAGGGCTGGCCCGCCTGAAAGACGGCTTCAGCTGGGGAAGTCGCGGCGCGGAAGTCTTGGAGCTTCGTCGCCGGCATTGATCTGGCGCATACGAATGACCCAACCAACTTGCTACGGTATAGCGCATCACCACAGCTGTGATGCGCTTCGCAGCCGGGTTGGAGCCGCACTTTGCCGAGGAGGGGCTGACACTGCGCCCCCGTCTCGCCAGACTCGGCGAAATCGAATTGGTAGAACGCACGCTGAACGAGCAACGCAGGATGCGTGCCTGGTGCGAAAGTCGCCGACACTGTGGCGACGAGCGCGGCGAGTGCCTATCTCACCGAATTTGGCGACCTTCTGAATGCCCATGTTCGGTTCAAAGAGCGCGAAACATTCGAGCGCGCCCAGTTCGCTTGAATTGATCGCGGTCATTTCCCACGTGCACCTTCGTCGAGTCCAATCTCTCTTCCAGTTGTCCGATGCGCGCTCACCGGCCGATCGTGGTCTGATTTAACTATGAGGGTATCAACCGGCATGCAGGTCGGCTTGCTCATCTCCGATGCCCGCCTCGCGCGCAAAGCGGCGGGTCACCATGAATGAGATGTTCCGGGTACGGGCGGTGGCGGCGCGTCTGGCCGGTTTCCTGCCGAACCAGCAGCACGTCAATGGACGCGAACGTCTTCGTGCAGCCTTTGGCGCGCTGTTGGGCATTCTGGCCACTGCGCTGGTCGGGAATTTTTTTGGCAATGGCGACGCGGTGTTGCCCTGGATCATCGCGCCGATGGGTGCTTCGGCGGTGCTGTTGTTTGCGGTACCCGCGAGTCCGCTGGCCCAGCCGTGGGCGATGCTCGGTGGCAACCTGCTTGCGGCGTTGATCGGGGTCACCTGCGCGCGCGGCTTTCCGAACTCGATGATGGCCGCGGCCGTGGCGGTTTCAGCGGCGATCGGCCTGATGTTCGTGCTGCGCTGCATCCATCCACCGGCCGGCGCGGTGGCGCTGACCGCAGTGGTCGGTGGGCCTGCGATCGAGCGGCTGGGCTATGGTTTTGTGTTCTATCCGGTGCTGGTGAATTCGCTCTGCCTGCTGTTGCTGGCAGTCCTCTACAACCGCGCCACCGGGCGAGAATACCCGCAGCGCAAGGCGGTGATTGCCGCCGCGGCCCCTGGTACGTTGCCCGCGACACCCGCCGGGCTGGCCGACGAGGACCTGGATGCCGTGCTCGACGAGTACAACCAGGTGCTCGACATCAGTCGAGAGGACTTGCGTGACCTGTTTCTGCGCGCAGAGGTCCATGCTTACCGGCGCCGCTTCGGCACCGTGCGCTGCGCCGAGGTCATGACGCGCGGGGTGGTGGCCGTCGAATACGGCACGCTCCTCGAAGAAGCATGGGTGCTGATGCGCCGCCACCGCATCAAGGCACTGCCGGTGGTCGACCGGGCGCAGCGGGTGGTGGGGATACTGACCTTGGCGGATTTCATGCGCCGGGCCGATCTGGATGGTTACCGCGGTTTCGACGCGCAGCTGCGCCGCTTCATCCGGCGCAGCGGCCGCACGCATGGTGACAGGGCCGAGGTCGTGGGACAGATCATGAGCACGCCGGCGCAGACGGCGGAGGAAACGACGCCGGTGGTGACGCTGATCGCGCTGCTCGGCGGGGCCGGCCACAGCCATATTCCGGTCGTCGACGAGGATGGACGCCTGAGCGGAATCATCACGCCCCGCGACTTGATCGCCGAACTGTACCAGGGACGGCTGGCAGCGCCCGGGTAAGAGGCGCGCCGCACCGGGTGCGAATCAGGCTACACCGTCTGTTGGCCGGTTCACCACGGTCATCAGCCCGGCCAATGGGCCGGGATGCCCCGGCTGGTGCAGGATGTCGGCGAGGGTGTAGCTGTCGAGCACGCGAAACAGCGCGCTCAAGGCTTCGCCGAGGATGGTCTTGAGCTGGCACCCCGGTTCGATCTGGCAGCGCGAGCCCGGGCCGAAACACTCGACCAGGGCGAAGTCGGTTTCGGTCTGGCGCAGGACCTCACCCAGTGCAATCTCGCGCGGGGCGCGCGCCAGGCGCATGCCGCCGCCCTTGCCGCGCAGGGTCTCGATGTAGCCGGCCCGGCCGAGTTGGTGCACGACCTTGGTCAGGTGGTTTTCTGAGATCTCGTGCATTCGTGCGATCTCGGCGATCGTGACGAGCCGGTCGGTGTTGCCACCGAGAACCATCAACACGCGAAGGGAATAGTCGGAAAAAGCACTGAGGCGCATGGCGGTCTATAAGGTGTATCGGAAATATTGATTATGGGCGGTGAGGCTGTTAGGCTGAACCAGTATTCAAAATATACCTTAAACCGGCGAACGAGACCGGCGCCTGCCAACCCCAATGTTCTTACCCCCCAATGTCCAAGCCACGCAAGCCGCAACGCATCATCCCGATCCAATCGTTGTTCGCATCCGATGCCAAGGTCTATCCACGCTCGGTCAGCGGCATGTTCCAGCGCTGGCGGTGGGTGTTTGCATGGCTTACGCAGATCGTGTTCTACGGCCTGTGCTGGCTGCCCTGGAATGGCCGCCAGGCGGTGCT
>JAEUNS010000419.1 GCA_016790005.1 Zoogloeaceae bacterium | reverse complement strand
CGGCAGCCCGCAAACTCGGGATCAGGCCCGGGCATAGACCGTTCTACCGAGTGGCCTGAAAAGCTCCGAAGCATGTGCAAAGCTCTCCGAGTGGCCGGCGACAAGCACGCCATCCGGACGCAGCAACGGCGCGAAGCGCTTGAGAATCGCGAACTGGGTCGCCTTGTCGAAATAGATCATCACATTACGGCAGAATATCGCGTCGAACGGGCCCCGCGCAGACCACATCGGTTCGAGCAGATTCAGCCTTCCGAAGGTGATAAGCCGCTGCAGCTCCGGCCGGATCCTGCGCGCACCCGAGTTGCCCGATTCGACGAAGTATTTCTGCAGTTGTGCTGCCGTCAGCCCGCTCAGGCGCTCTGCCGGATAGATTCCGGAGCGGGCCTCCTCGAGCACGCTGGTATTCAGATCGGTGGCGAGTATGCTTACCGGGGGTTGCAGGCTTGCAAATGTTTCGCAGGCCGTGATTGCCAGCGAATAAGGCTCCTCCCCGGTTGAAGCCGCACAACACCAGATCGAAAAACGATTCGCGCCACTCGCGCGCATGCGCTCCGCAAGAATCTGAAAATGATGTGCCTCACGAAAGAACGCGGTGAGATTGGTTGTGAGGGCATTGACGAAGGCCTCCCACTCACCGCGATCGCGCAATACCAGGTCGACATAGGTCGAAAACGTTGCAAGGCCGCGCGCCCTGAGCCGTCGGGCCAGCCTGCCATAGACCATATCCTGCTTTGCGGGCGACAGCACGATGCCCGCATGATCATGAATCAACACCCGTATCCGCTCGAAATCGGCAGGGCTGTAGGCGAACTCGCGCCCGGACGTCCGGTCTGTGCCAACCGTCAGGGCTGTACCCTCGGCTGATCGCTGCGCGCGCGCTGCGATCGGTTCGGACATCGGAAGACGTGAGTTGTTGGTCGTCATGGGTCGCGCTGCTTCCACTCCTCTTCAAGAGACCTGCGGGCTACCGGACGGGCGACCACCCTGCGGCCCGGCGCACGGGTAGCCTTGCTTCCCGCCATTATGGCCGAGCCACGGCCCGCTTGCATCATCGCCCGATCCGTTTGGCGTCGCTCGGCGGTCACGCCCCCCTCATCCACGCTCGCATCGAGTGGATGAAGCTCCGCTTCGAATCCGGCGAGAAATGTGCATAGCCGGTCGGGTTCGAGGAATCCGCACACGCCATCGCCAGTAAAAAAGAACCCGGTAACGGGCGAGCCTGCAAGCAGACCACGCAGCGCACGTGGTCGCCGCAACTGGGTCGGTCGCAGCTGGAGTCGTTCGCCCATACGATCGGCAAGCAAGCCTATGGGCCCGGCATGCGTTTCGATCAACAACACCGGCTCGAGCTCATCCGATTCAGGCTGGAACTCATCGATACCAAGCGCATGGTGGGTGTCGACCAACGGCACCAGCTCACCATTCACTACAAGCATGCCCAGCAACACCGCAGGCAGCCCTGGCATGCGCAATTCGCCGCGATACGCTTCGACCCCCAGAACGCGTGAAGCCACCACGACAAACCGTTGATCGCCGACCCAAAAGCTTAAATGCTCATCCGCTGCCGGCTCAGAACCGGCATCATCGAGCACGCTTCGCTTGGGCGACCCTGCCGTCACCGGCTGCGCCGCGACGATCGAATCCGGCAGAGGCGCGCCCAGGCCCTTTGCCGATTCACTCTCACGCGGCGGGTCAGCGCGCCCTGTTCGGCCCGGCTCCCGAATGATCTGCAAAGAGCCGGGCTCTGCGATCTGGTCGAGAACATCCGCGAGACGGGTGTCGGCCGCTGCGGAAGCCATGCCAATGCACCAATTTCCTTCGGCCGCCTCCGACGGTGGCGTCACCCTCAGAACGCGTCCGAGACGCCCGAGATCTTCGAGCACATGCTCGATGATAATGTCGGCCCCGGCCAAAGACCGGCTCAGGACGAAGCGGAGCGAGTACACGCCCTCAGCGGCACGGTCAGCCTGCTCGTCCGCCGGCGCCCCGACTCCGGGAACGAGCCTTGCGATCATCACTTCGATTGCTTGCGCAGGTGGCGCTCCACCGGACCGGGTGCAGGCAAGCAACTCGGTCAGCAGCCCCAGAGCCTCGCCGCAACGACCGATCGTGGCGGCATCCAGCGTGTCGTCACCCGATCGATAGCGGTCCAGGCACGCCTCGACGGCCCGCGCCAGTAATGCCGGTTGATCGAATCCCAATGTCGCCGCCCCCCCGGCAACACCATGCACACAACGATGGAGTTCAGCGATCTGACCACCGCTCAACGACGCACGCGCGCCCTCGGCGACGATCGCCAGGGCAGAATCGAGGAGTGCTTTGCTTTCGTCGAAGAAGGTCTGATGAAAGGCCTGGAGATCGCAGGACATTTTGCCGAGAGCCAGAAATCGCAACACCCATTCCGGCTAATCGCCGGGACTCGAGAATTCGATCCGTGATCTTTGAAGAATCACGGAACGCTCGTCCGTTTATCGGCTGCAATGAGGATTTCTTTAATCGGAAAGTCGCGACGCGGCCTCGTACGGCCGGGACAGCAGACGCGCTAACGTGCAACACCCTCGATACGTCCACGCAGGGCCTCGGGGTCAAGTATCTGCCCCTGCACCTCGACGCTGCCCTGGTCGCCACCCTGGGCGCGCACGGCCTCTTCGGTCTTTTTGTTCATCACGACGATGCTGATCCGCCGATTGGATGGTTCAAACGGATCGTCCTTGTTGAACGGTATCGTCTCGGCAAGGCCCACCACCCGCGCCACCCGGCTCGGCTCGAGCCCCCCGGCTATCAACTCTCGGCGAGAAGCGTTCGCACGGTTGCTGGACAGTTCCCAGTTCGAAAACCCACGCTCACGCCCTGGAAACGGTGTGGCATCGGTATGACCCGACAGACTCAGGCGATTTTCGACCTCGTTGAGTGCCCGCCCGATCGAACGCAGGATGTCGCGGGTATACGGCTGGAGGTCGGCACTGGCACTGGCAAACATCGGCCGGTTCTGCTCGTCGACGATCTGGATCCGCAAGCCTTCCGATGTAATGTCCAACAGGATCTGGCTCTTGAATGCCCGCAGCTTGGCGTCGGCCTCGATGATTGCCTCGATCCGACCCTTGAGATCGATCAATCGTCCGCGCTCCCGCAGTTCAGCCTCGAACTCGGCAGCCTCAGCTTGCTTCTGAGTTGAGGTTGCAAGGCTGATCGAGCGCTCGGGGCTGATATCGCCCCGCTTTACCTGTCCGACCGAACGGGAGAGGTCTTCGCCGCCTCCCATGATCACACTCGAGCTGTCACCGGTACCCGATCCACCCTGTAGGGCAATCCTGAGCGGATTCTGAAAATGGTCGGCAATGCCTTCGAGGTCACCCTGGGCGGTCGAACCGAGCAACCACATCAGCAGAAAGAAGGCCATCATCGCGGTCACGAAGTCGGCATAGGCGATCTTCCAGGCGCCGCCATGGGCACCACCGCCGCCCTTCTTGATGCGCTTGACGATGATTGGCTGCTGGGTGTCGTCACTCATGACTCAGCTCGCTAAATTGACCGGCGTGCACTGGCTGACCATTCCGTCACGCCTCAACCCTTGCGGCTCTTGATGTCGGCTTCGAGTTCGAGGAAGGTCGGACGCTCGGTCGAGTACAACACCTTGCGACCGAACTCGACCGCAACCTGCGGGGCGTAACCGTTCATGCTCGCGAGCAACACCACCTTGATGCACTGAAAGATCTTGCCACTCTCCTCGGACTTCTGCTCGAGTTGGCTGGCGATCGGCTGCACGAAGCCATACGACAGAAGAATCCCCAGAAAGGTACCCACGAGTGCGCCACCAATCATCTTGCCCAGCACCGCCGGCGGCTCACCGACCGAACCCATGACGTTCACGACGCCCATCACCGCAACCACGATCCCGAATGCCGGTACGGCGTCACCGACCTTTGCCACGATGTGCGGCGCCAGATGCGCCTCCTGGTGATGGGTTTCCATCTCCATGTCCATCAGCGCCTCGATCTCGAACGCATTCAGATTGCCACCAACCATCATGCGCAGATAGTCGGCCATGAACTCGACCGCATGGTGATCTGCAACCACGCGCGGATACTTGCCGAAGATAGGGCTGGATTCGGGATTCTCGATGTCGGCCTCGATCGACATCAGACCTTCCTTTCTGACCTTCGAGAGCAATTCATACAGGAGTGCGAGCACATCCATGTACAAGGCCTTGTCATAGGCAGACCCCTTGAGCGCCCCGGGAAGCGCCTTCATCACCGCCTTGATGGCCTTTGAACCGTTACCCGCGACAAAACCGCCGATCATCAAGCCGAAGATCGCCACATACTCAAGCGGCACCCACAAGGCACCGAGGCTGCCGTGAACAGCATAGGTGCCGATCGACGCGGCCAGCACAATCACATACCCGATCAGAAGAAACACCGGCAATCCTCATTCAGTAAGCTCCGGCCCGAGGCTTTCGGAACCCGGCGCCACACGCCTTTAGCCCAATATGCAGTGCACATTTGTCCTGATACAACCCGCTCGACTGGACTTTTCAAACCCGCTTCGATTCGCAAGCAGGAGTGTCTCACTATCAGCCCTTAACGTCACTCCACGGCGCAACTTGAAAAAAAAGACCGCACTCGACGGTCTTTTTATGGGGATTCGGTGGTTCGTCAGATCAGTGTTGCCACCCGGGTACGTGACTTGGCTACGGCCTTGGTGGTCTTACCCTTGCCTGCGCGCGAGGGCATGTTGCACAGACCACATACATATTCATGCACCGGCTCGTATGCATGCACTACGAACTCACCGCCGCAACGGGTGCAGCTTGCGGCCTGCAACAAGTCGGCATCGAAGAATCTGACCAGCGTCCAGGCGCGGGTGAGGCTAAGCACCGGTTCGATCGTCTGGGCCTCGACATGATCGAGATAGAGGTGATAGGCCTTGAGGATTGCATCCAGCCCCTTGGCTTCGGTGCGTTGCTCGAAAAAACGAAAAAAGGCCATGAACAGGGACGCATGCACGTTCGGTTGCCAAGCCATGAACCAGTCGGTCGAAAACGGCAACATGCCCTTTGGAGGCGAGGCACCGCGCACCTCCTTGTATATCTTGAGCAGACGCTCGCGACTGAGACTGGTCTCCGCCTCCAGCATCTGCATTCTTGCACCAAGACTCACCATCTCGGCTACGAGTTGAATCTCTTCGGCTTCCCTCAGCAGGCTCTTATTCTTCATTGCTCCCTCCTTTGCGCAAGCTGGCGCCCGGCTTGCCGGCGGCGATGATCGCCGCATGAAGACTCGCACTGGTCGGGTCACGCCCATCACCTGCAAGCAGGCCAGCAACGAATGCACCTTCGAAACGAAACGCCGGCAACAACATCTGGCACGACGCCATCTTCAGCAGCCGCGGACCGGAAAGCCCCTCGATCAAGTCCGCAAGCTCACCGTCCACCCCCAGCCGAAACATCGCTGTCTCGCGATCATCACGCAACATTTGCTGCGCAAGCATCAAGAAGCTTAGGTTCAGCTCCCGGATGTCGGATTGGAAATCTCGGCGATTCATCCACGCATGCCAATTCAGAGGCTAATGCACCCGAAGTTAAAGTAGTTTGTAAAGAATTGCAATCATGACCAAAATCATATGTGGCGCAAAAATAACAGTATTGCCGTTTCGGCGGACATAAGCGCGCTGAACTCACCCGCATAAACGCGGCGTAGTTTCAGGTTTTGCGCCGCTGCATCGCAATCACCCGGTTGCGACCTTGCTCCTTGGCAACATAGGCACCTTCATCCGCCAACCGAATGAGCGCCTCGGCGTCGCGGGTCTGCGTATCGCGGTTGGCCACGCCGATGCTGACCGAGAGCGTGAGCTCGGTGCCGCGCACACTCAACCTGCGCGCCGCGACCGAGCGGCGCAGGCGCTCGGCACATATCAATGCGTCATCGAGGCCGGTGTTCGCGCAGATCACCATGAATTCATCGCCTCCGACTCTGCAGATGACCTCCTGGCGCCGCAACTGGGCCTTGAGCGCCTCTGCAGCGATCTTAAGCGCCGCATCGCCCGCAGCATGACCATATGCGTCATTGATCGATTTCAGGCCGTCAAAATCGACCACCATGCAGCTCAGCTCACCCGAATCGCGGGTCGCTGCCAACCACGCCTGATCCATACGCTCGTCGGCATAGCGACGATTCTTGAAGCCGGTCAGAAAATCGGTCACCGCCGCATCCTTGAGGCGACGGTTGCTGACCGCCAGCTCAGCCGCGAAGCGCCTCAATTCCTCGCGCTCCTGCTTCAACTCGCGTTGCAGACCCACCATGCGAATACCGGACCGCAGCCGCGCCGCAAGCAAACGCTTCGAAAATGGTGCAAGCGTCACATCATCAGCGCCGGCGTCGAACGCAGCCAGCAAGGTGTCATCCCCGGCCTGCGTCATGACGGCCAACAGGTAGATCGAGCGCCCAACCCGGATTCGACGCACGGATCGAATGAACTCGAGGTCGGCTGGCGATGCAACCGTGATCACGACGAGATTGGGCAGCACATCCAGCGCCTTCTCCAGCCCTTGATGCGCGTCGTCGGCTTCGGCCGTCTCCAGCCCCAGCACCCGCAGTACCTCGACCGCCTTGCGTCGATCGGCAAAGTCTGGACTGATGACCAGCGCACGCAGACCGTCCTTCTTGTCCGCCAGAGGGTTCGGCGCCGCGGTGCTCAGCACCTGCGGCGCGGCTGCGAGAGCGTCGACCTTGACCTCTTCCGGCCAGGTGGTGGGGGCCTCGCTTACCAGATCACTCACCGAAAAGATATCCGGCATATCGAGGCGCAGCATCTTGCCCCAGTCGAGCCACAGCGAAATGATGCGCTCGCAATCGACAAGCATGTCCGACTGCTCGACGGCCGCATCGAGCGCTCGTGCGAACACCCGATGGAGCAAGCCGGGACGTTGATCCGTCGAACCCAGGCACATGTCTGCAAGCGAACGAGCCAGCGCAAGCTGAAGCACGAGCCGCTGCAGACGCCCCCCCTGCGCCACGACGTCCGCATCGACCTGTTCGTACTGGCCCACCACTTCGACGAAGATATGGGGCAGACCCCAGTCGCGCAACATGGCCATACCCAACTCGGTGTGGTTCATCGCGAAAACTTCGCGTTCGAGCGTCTGCAGGTCGGCCTGAGGCTCACGCCCGGCCCGATCGAGCACCTTTGAATAGTCTTCGGCGTAAACGGTCGCCAGAGCCAGCTCACCGACCCTCGCCAGCAAGCCGAGGCTGAACATCTCGTCGGCCGCCGCAATGCGGGTACGCTGGGTCACCACCTGCATCGCCACGGCCAGGGCCAGGGAATGGGACCAGAAGCGGTTGTAGTCGAAGGACTTGCAGGTACCGCTGCGGTAGTTGGACAGCAACGAAAAGCCCAGCGCCATCGTCCTCACGGCGGGCAACCCCAGAATCATCAGGGCTTCGTTCGCAGACGACACCGATCGCCGGTTCATCGCAATGAGTCCGTTCGCAGCCTTGATGAGACGGCCCACGAAAGCAGGATCGCCGCTGATCACCCGCCCCAGGTCGGCGAGCGAGACATCGGGCTCAGCCGTCAGTTTGATGATGGCGAGCGCAACGCCCCGTGGCGACGGCAGCTCACCCGAGATCCTGAGTTGTTCGAACTTGTCGATGTCGAGCGGACGCGCCATCCATTGCCTCTACGAGCTGTTGTCTCGCGCATCATACAACCCGAAACGCAGATCGCTGAAGGACCTTTCAAACGAGCGCGACCAAACCCGAGCTCAAAACCGGGCTCGGCACGCCTGCAAATCAAGTCGGGTTCAAGCCTCCGGGGTGAGCAAGGACACACCCAGACGGGCACGCCTGATCAGCCAAGGGCTGGGGCGATAACGCGGATCACGATAAAACCCGTGCAACTCGTCAAGAATGGCGACGATCGTGCGTGCGCCGATCGAATCGCCCCAGGCAAGCGGTCCCTTCGGGTAGCCAAGGCCTAGCATCACCGCACGATCGATATCTTCCGGCGTCGCGATGCGCTGCTGGGCAATATCGCAGGCGATGTTCACAATCATCGCCAGAATCCGCTGCGCGATGAAACCCGGACTGTCATGTACGACCGTCACCGCCCGCCCGCCGCTTGCAAGTGCAGCCCAGATTGCGTCCCGCGCCGGCGCGCGGGTCACCGGCGTCGTCATCAAAGTTGGGTACTCGCCCAGGAACAGCGGGTCAATGGCCACGGTAAGCTCGGGGTCCAGGCCCTCGGCCAAGGCGGCCGCGGTGGCATCCCCACCGACCGGAAACACGATGCAGGCAGATCCAGGCTGCGGGCGCTCGCCCTCGTCGATCGTCACCGCTGTAGCGGCAAGGCGCTCGACCAGATCGGTGCGGGCCGCCTCGTGCTGCGCACTGATCCATAGCCTTACCGTCGAGGCAGCCGGGGTGGGTCTTGGCTCCGGCACCTGCTGCCGACCGTCGGCATAGGTATAGAAGCCACGCCCGCTCTTGCGCCCGAGCAATCCGGCGGCAAGACGCTGGCGCGCGATCGGCGAAGGCCGGTAACGCGGCTCCTGATAATACTGGTCGTAGATCGACTCCATCACCGGATGCGACACATCCAGCCCGGTGAGGTCCAGCAACTCGAACGGCCCAAGTCGGAATCCGGCCGCACCGCGCATGATCCGGTCGACATCATGAAAATCGCAGATACCCTCGCCGACGATGCGCAAAGCCTCGGTGAGATAGCCGCGGCCGGCATGATTCACGATGAACCCCGGCGTATCCTTCGCACGCACCGGAGTGTGGCCCATGCGGCGTGCAAGTGTAGTCAGACACTCACCGACCCAGGGCGCGCCCAGCACGCCGTCGATGACTTCGACCACCTTCATCAGCGGAACCGGGCTGAAGAAGTGGAAACCGCCAAAGCGCTCCGGCAGACGGCAGGCTGCGGCGATTGCGGTGATCGATAGCGACGAGGTGTTGGTTGCGAGCAGGCAGTCGTCGCGCACCACCTCTTCGAGGCTCTTGAACAAGCCGCGCTTGGCTTCGAGGTTCTCTACAATTGCCTCGACCACGATATCGCACGGGGCGAGGCCCGCAATCGTCGGCGCAGCCACGATCCGGGCCAGCGCCGCCTCGGCCTCTGCCTGCGCGAGCTTGCCCTTGCCGGCCAGCATTGCAAAGGTTTCACCAAGCGCAAGCCGCGCCTCGACGGCCGCCTCGGCGCGCGCATCGAACAACACCACCCGTACACCCGCCAAAGCCGCAATCTGCGCAATACCCCGGCCCATCAGCCCGCTGCCGACGACACCCAGCACCAGGTCGTCGCGATCTGCATCCACCATGTTCATCGCCCCTTGAATTCGGGTTTGCGCTTTTCGAGAAAGGCCTGCATGCCCTCCTTCTTGTCTGCACTCGCGAACAACAACTGGAAGGCCTTGCGCTCAAGCATCAGTGCCGTTTCGAGCGACGCATCCTGCCCCGCCAGCAGGACTTCCTTGATCTGCCCGACTGCGAGCGGCGGCAGCGCTGCGATCTCGCGCGCCAGCTCGAGCGCCCGTGCCTGCACCTGATCGTCCGCCACCACCTCGCTGGCCAGCCCCATGTCGCATGCATCGCGTGCACTCACCGCCTGACCGGTCAGCAACATCTTGAACGCCTTGAACTTTCCGACCGCGCGGGTGAGCCGCTGGGTGCCGCCGGCGCCGGGAATGATTCCCACCTTGACCTCCGGCTGACCAAACAGCGCGCCCTCGCCCGCC
>JAEUNS010000297.1 GCA_016790005.1 Zoogloeaceae bacterium | reverse complement strand
GTGGTCGCACGCCCCGACGCCAAGTGGGGCGAGGTGCCGGCAGCCTACATCGAGGTCAAGGAAGAGGCCAACGTGACGGTGGAGGACATCATCACCCATTGTCGCGAACATCTTGCGCGCTACAAGGTGCCCAAGTTCGTCGAGTTCTGCGTGTTGCCCAAGACCTCGACCGGCAAGATCCAGAAGTTCGCGCTGCGCCAGCAGGCGAAATCGGCTTCCGCGATCGAGTGACGGCGCTGCCCGCACACTGAAAGCCCCACTGCGACCCGGCGTTCGACCGGGTCGCGATCCATACGCATTCGAGAAGGAGTATCCCGATGAACTATGTCGCACCCGTCAAGGACATGTTGTTCGCAATGAACGAGTTGGCCGGCCTCGCCGAGATTTCGGCACTGCCCGGAAACGAGGAAGTCAGCGCCGATCTGGTCGAGACGATTCTCGACGAAGCAGGCAAGTTTGCCACCGAGGTGCTGGCGCCGATCAACGCCTCCGGCGACAAGGAAGGCAATGCCTGGGCCGATGGCGTGGTGAGCACCGCCAAAGGTTTCAAAGAGGCCTATGCCTCGTTCTGCGACACCGGCTGGAACGGCATGCCGGCCTCGGTGGAGTTTGGCGGTCAGGGCTTGCCGGTGACGGTTTCGACCGCGGTCCTCGAGATGTGGAAGTCGGCGAACATGTCGTTCTCCCTGTGCCAGATGCTCACCCTGGGCGCGGTCGAGGCGATCGCCCACCATGCGACCGACGAGCTCAAGCAGATTTATCTGCCCAACATGGTTGCCGGAACCTGGACCGGAACGATGAACCTGACCGAACCGCAGGCGGGTTCCGATCTCGCTGCAGTCCGCTCGAAGGCCGAGCCGCGCGGCGACGGCAGCTATGCGATCAGCGGCACCAAGATCTTCATCACCTGGGGCGAGCACGACATGGCGGAGAACATCATCCACCTGGTGCTGGCGCGCCTGCCCGACGCGCCCCCGGGGGTGAAGGGCATCTCGCTGTTCATCGTGCCGAAGTTTCTGGTGAATGCCGATGGCAGTCTGGGCGAGCGCAACGACCTGGTGTGTGCCTCGATCGAGCACAAGATGGGTATCCATGCCAGCGCGACCGCGGTGATGGCCTTCGGCGAAAAGCAGGGTGCGATCGGCTATCTGGTGGGCGAGCCCAACCGTGGTCTCGAATACATGTTCACGATGATGAACCATGCGCGGCTCAATGTGGGCCTCGAAGGCGTGGCGATCTCGGAGCGCGCCTATCAGCATGCGCTCGCCTATGCGCGCGACCGCATCCAGGGCCGCATCGTGGGTGACAAGTCGGGCGAGAAGAAGCCGATCCTGCATCACCCCGACGTGCGCCGCATGCTGATGGACATGAAGTCACGCACCGAGGCCGGGCGTGCGCTCGCCTACTATGTGGCAGGCTGCATGGACCGTGCCAAGAGCCATCCCGAAGCCCAGGTGCGCGCAAGCAACCAGGCGCGACTCGAGCTGCTGACTCCGGTGGTCAAAGGCTGGTGCACCGAGATGGCGCAGGGCGTGACCTGGAACGGCGTGCAGGTGCATGGCGGCATGGGTTTCATCGAAGAGACCGGCGCCTGCCAGCACATGCGCGACGCACGCATCACCACCATCTACGAAGGCACCACCGCGATCCAGGCCAACGACCTGATCGGGCGCAAGACCGCCAAGGATGGCGGCCGGAGCATGGGTCTGCTGCTCGAGGATATCGCGGCAACCGCAACCGAGCTGCGCACCGCCGACGATGCCGGGCTTACCGCGCTGGCCGACAGTCTGGGCCGCGGCATCACCGCCCTCGGCGACGCCACCCAGTGGTTGCTGGACAACTACGACGCCAATCCCCAGGCCGCCGCGGCAGGTTCGGTGCCTTTCCTGAAGCTCACCGGGGTGGTCGTTGGTGGCTGGCTGATGGCACGTGCGGCCGGTATTGCCGCGACCCGCGTCGGCGACAGCGATGGCGAGTTCTACAAGGCCAAGCTCGCAACGGCGGCTTACTTTGCCCAGCATGTGATGCCGGAAGCAGGTGCTTATCGCGATGCGATCGTCAACGGCGCCGAGGCAGTGCTGGCGCTAGCCGAATCGCAGTTCTGATGACCGCCGCCGGGATTGGAATGGCGGCTAACGGCCATGGCGGCAGACCAACTCGAATTGTGAAAGCCGCCAAACCGTTCCCTCACCCCCAACCCCTCTCCCGCACGCGGGCGAGGGGAGCGCAGTGAATCGCCACGGCGATTTTCACGTTGCACGGACGAATGTCAGGAGACAGCAATGACGCGCGAAGCGATGGAATACGATGTCGTGATCGTCGGTGCCGGGCCTTCGGGGCTCAC
>JAEUNS010000408.1 GCA_016790005.1 Zoogloeaceae bacterium | reverse complement strand
CCAGCGCGCCATACCCGCCGAGCAGTGGGATGTGTTCCGCCGCACCGGCGTGGCGCACCTGGTCAGCATTTCTGGATTGCACATCTCGCTCGTTTCGCTGCTCTTCGGGGGCTTCGCTGCATGGCTGTGGCGACGTTCACCGGGTTTGCTGCTGCGCTTGCCGGTGCGGCGTGCGGCGGTCTTGGCGGGGCTGTCAGCGGCTGTAGGCTATGCCGCACTGGCCGGCCTTGGACTGCCTACCCAGCGCGCCCTGTTGATGCTCACGGTGATTGCGCTCGCAATGTTGAGCGGGCGTGAAGCCCTGGGTAGCCGAACCCTATTGATCGCGCTCGCGGCCGTCCTCGTACTAGATCCCTGGGCGGTGCTCTCGGCCGGTTTCTGGTTGTCATTCGGTGCGGTAGCGGTGATCATTTTGGTCATCTCGGGGCGCAGACCCGCGTTGCATCCATTGGGTGCAGCAGTGCTGATCCAACTGGCGATCAGCTTCTTCACGTTGCCAATTCTGGTCGCGTTGTTCGGCGGCTATCCGCTGGTTTCACCGTTAGCAAATGCTATCGCAATTCCGCTGGTGAGCTTTGCGATCACGCCACTGGTGCTGCTCGCGATCATGCTGCCGTGGCAGCCTTTGCTCGATCTTGCTCATCTTTTGTGCGAATGGATGATGTGGGTGCTCGAATGGCTGGCTGCGCACCCGCTTGCGCTGTGGGATCAGGCCGCTCCGCCGACGTGGTCGATAGTGGCGGCTCTGGCGGGGGCGATATGGTTGCTGCTGCCGCGTGGCACGCCGGGAGGGGTGCTGGCACTGCTTGCGATATTGCCGATGTTGCTGTGGGCGCCTTCGCGCCCGGCGCCGGGTGAGTTTCAAGCCACGCTGCTTGATGCTGGCCATGGGCTGGCGGTTCACGTGGCGACCGCGTCGCACGACCTGCTCTACGATAGCGGGCCACGTTATGGCCAATTTTCCGACGCGGGCGAGCGCGTACTGGTTCCCTATCTTCGTGCTTCCGGGGTCGCCCGGCTCGATCGTCTCGTCATCACCCATGACGACATCGACCACACCGGTGGGGCGCTATCCGTGCTGGCCGCGGTTCCGACCTCGGCATTGATGGCAAACCTCAGCTTGGATCATCCACTTCAACGGGCCGGTGCCGGTTCCGTGCTGGGCTGCCATGCCGGCACGTCATGGATCTGGGACGGCGTGCGCTTCGAGGTGATGCATCCAGATGCTGATGAGCCCGCGACAACACGCGACAACGACATGAGCTGCGTGCTCAGGATCGTCGCTGCGGGTGGGGTGTTGCTGCTGACCGGGGATATCGAATCGGCTGCCGAGCAACGCCTGTTGCGGCGCGACCCGGGCGCAATTGCCAGCGATGCGGTGGTCGTGCCTCACCATGGCAGTCGTTCGTCGTCGACTGCGGCATTCGTGCGGGCGACGGGGGCACGCGACGCCCTCTTTCCGGTAGGAAACCTCAATGCCTTCGGGCATCCGCATCCGCTGGTCGAGAATCGCTGGCGTGATGCGGGTGCGCGGATCTGGCGCACCGATCGTGATGGCGCGGTGCGCGTCGAGAGTCACGCCGATGGCCTGCGAATCACCGCACAGCGGGCGAGCGTGCAGCGCTACTGGTACGCACGTCGCGAGCTCGATTGAGGTCGAACCGCGCTACACTTCAGGGTGAGGGAACGGTCAGGCGGTTTTCATGATTCGGGGTGGTAAGCCGCCATGACCGATAGCTGGATTGAACGAACCAGGGGTGGAACGGATGAGCTTCATGGATTCATTGCGCCGTCTTCTGCTCGGCGCGCCCGCTGCACCCGGAACGCATCGGGGCTTACGCGAGCGTAGCGTGCAGTGTCAGGGGCCGCACGGTCTGCACCGCATGGCCTACACCGAATGGGGCGATCCGCATAATCCCAAGGTGCTGATCTGTGTGCATGGTCTCACCCGCAATGGACGCGATTTCGACTATCTTGCCAAGGCGATGTGTGACGAGTATCGCGTGGTATGCCCTGACGTGGTGGGTAGAGGCCGCAGTGACTGGCTGGGCGTAAAGGCAGACTACGGGTTTCCGCTTTATGTTGCGGACATGGTTACGCTGATTGCACGGCTCGATGTACCGACAGTGCACTGGGTCGGTACATCGATGGGTGGCCTGATCGGAATGGTGCTGGCCAGTCAGCCGCACAGCCCTATCACGCGCATGGTGCTCAATGATGTCGGGCCTGTCGTCACCGCCGTGTCACTTCGGCGCATAAATGAGTATCTGGGCAATGCACCGGTGTTTCCAACCATGGCTGCAGCCGAAGCCTATGTTCGTGCGGTCAGCGCGTCGTTCGGAAAACTCACCGACGCCGACTGGGTGCATCTCACCGCCTTTGCGGTGCGCCCGGTGGAGGGAGGGTTCGCGATGATCTACGATCCCGGTATAGCCGAAGTCTTTCGCCACACGCCGCTGTTGGCTGATGTGGATCTCTGGAACATCTACAACTCGATTCGTTGCCCGGTTCTGGCGATTCGCGGAGCGGAGTCCGACTTGCTCGAGCGATCGACCCTGCTGCGCATGGCCGAGTGCGGGCCAAAGGCAGAGATCGTCGAGGTGCCCGACGTTGGGCACCCGCCAATGTTTCTCAATGACGAGCAGGTTGCTCTGGTGCGCAATTTTCTGCTCGCGAGCAAGGCTTAGCTGGCGGGCGCTCAGGCCTCACCGCCGGCAGTCCCTTCGGGCATCTCTTCGGGCGCGAATCGAATTGACGCGGAGTTGATGCAATAGCGCAAGCCGGTGGGTTGAGGTCCGTCTTCGAACACATGGCCCAGATGAGCACCGCACTGCTGGCACAATACCTCGGTGCGATGCATGAAATGACTGTAATCATCCTGGTCTGCCACGTTTTCAGGTTCGGAGGCCGTCCAGAAACTGGGCCAGCCGCATCCGGCGTCGAACTTGTGGGCCGAGTTGAAGAGTGGGGCGTTGCAGCATACGCAGCGATAATCACCCTCTGCCCAGTGGTCCCAATATTCGCCGCTGAAAGCACGTTCGGTGCCCTTTTCGCGGGTGACGTGATACTGGGTTGGCGACAGGATCGCGCGCCATTCGGCTTCGTCTTTCTCGATGTTGCGGGACATTCATCGCTCCTCTGCGGCGCAAGCGGTGCGCCGTCGCTTGGATATCAGTGAAGGTGTCTGGGTGGCTGGTCGGCATGGTCCTCGGGCATCTCGGCATGCACGATCTCGCCTTCCGGCGAGGGGTAGAGCGGAGCGCCGCAGTCATCACAGTATTCGAGCGGAAAGCGGTGCTCTAGATTCACGATGTCCGTCACCCCGCATTCGCGCAGTACGGTGTCGATCTCAGCTGCAATGTCGGCTGATTCGTCTTCCGGGCCAAGCAGTGGCCAGACCACGCCATGCACGACGCGCTCCGAATCACGGGTAGTGAAGCCGATCCGGTACTCCTCTAACTGCTTGTCGAAGAACGGGGCTATGACCGCGCGCAGGTTGGCTGCGGGCGTCTGCAGTTCGGCGCCGAGAAAGGCAACCGAGGCGCGGATCGCGTAGGGGCGACTCTGCCGGTCGGCTTGGCGGCTGGCCGCAAAGTAGGCCTCGGGTAGCACCACTTCCATCGCGCAGCCGGGCAGCATCGGCGCTAGACAAGCGCCGCCCTGGTTGCGCCACTGGGCGAGTGCCTGCTCGCGGTTGTTGCCTTCTTCCTGCCAGGCGAAAATCGGCGCGCCCCGGGGTACCGCGACCGCGGCGAGCAGGTAGCGGGTGTCGGAAAGAAAGTGGGCTGTTTCGGGCATGCCTTCGGTTTCGACATGCAGATCTTGGTTTGCGAGTGACGCACGGCCGATCGCAGCGGCAAAGGCCGCCGTCGGGCAATAGCCCTGGGGGAGTTGATCGGGGCTGAACAGAAAATCGGCCAGTGCCAGGCGGGCATTGTCGGCCAGCACATGAGCTTGCAGGTGAACGCGCAAATTGGCCAGCACTGCCGCCGGGACGGAGGTGGCGGGAATCCGGTAGCGCGACCAGGCCAGCACCGGGGCCGCCAGCAGCAGGATCTCGTGCTCGTCGGAAACCCGCAGTGCATTCTCGGCGCGGGCCTCGATGAAGTCCGCCAGTTCTTCGTAAGCGCGGATCTCGGCGCTGTAAAGGTGATCTAGTGCCGCGTTAAGCACTTCCTCGTCATCGTCGGCGAGCAGTTCGTCGATGACCAGACAGAGTTGTGCTTCCCAGTAGCGGTCTTCTGCCCGGCTGCCCGATTCAACCAGCCCGGTTGCGAGCCGCACCAGTTGTTCTGCCGCGTTGCCAAGCCCGCCACGGCGCTTCTGTCGGGATCTTTTCATTGTGTTCTCTTTAATTGGATCTTGAGTTGATTATGCGGGCGAGTACCCGAAACCCTCATGACGGTTTCGAGTACCACAGCCTGCCGAGGTTCGGTCAGTAGCCGGGATTCTTGAGCCTGACCGCCTGGAGGATTACGGCCGAGATCTCCTCGATCGATTTCGTGGTGGAGTCGAGCCAGGGGATGTTCTCGCGGCGCATCAGCTTTTGCGCCGCCTCGATTTCGTAGCGGCAGTTCTCGAGTGATGCATAGCGGCTGTCGGGCCGACGCTCCTGGCGAATCTGCACCAGGCGTTCGGGTGCAATGGTGAGCCCGAACAGTTTCTTGCGGAAGTTGTGGAGTTCGCCAGGCAACTTGTTGCGCTCGAAGTCCTCGGGTATGAGCGGGTAATTGGCGGCTTTGACCCCGAACTGCATCGCCAGATAGAGACTGGTCGGGGTCTTGCCCGAGCGTGACACACCCACCAGCACCACATCGGCGTCGCTGAGCTCCCCATTTGTAGACACCCCGTCGTCATGGGTCATTGCAAAGTTGATGGCTTCGATGCGTGCCTTATAGTCGCTGCTGTCGGCGATGCCGTGAAAACGGCCCACGGTATGAGTAGAGCGCACGCCAAGCTCGGTTTCGAGCGGGCCGATGAACTGCTCGAACAGATCGATGAACAGAGCGTCGGCGTCACGCGTGGCGGCAATGATCTCGCGGCTCACCAGCGTGCTGAACACGATCGGGCGAACGCCGTCGCGGCGGGCGGCTTCGCGGATCTGGTTTGAAACCTCGATAGCCTTGTCGAGGTTGTCTACAAAAGGGATGCGCACCTGGCGCAAGCGGGCACCGGGAAACTGCGCGAGCAGGCTGTGACCAAGGGTTTCGGAGGTGATGCCGGTTCCGTCGGAGATGAAGAATACGCAACGGGGGGTGGTGTCGCTCATGGTTTTCGGGCTCGGTGTTGGAACGCCAGTGTGAAGACAGTGATGCGATGAGGCAACAAAACTCGTAAAATCCGCATTTTGCTTCGTCCCCAACTTTTCCGGAAGGCTATTCATGACTCGTTACGTCATTCCCTTTACCGAACTGCGCATGACTGACGTCGAGCAGGTCGGCGGCAAGAACGCTTCGCTCGGCGAGATGATCAGCCAGTTGCCCGCCAGTGTGCGGGTGCCGGGTGGTTTTGCCACCACGGCGGATGCCTACCGGGAGTTTCTGGCCCATCAGGGCCTGGCTGAGCGTATCTCGGCCGCGCTTGCCGATCTCGACGTTGATGATGTCGATGAACTGGCGCGCGTCGGTGCGCGCATCCGCGAGTGGATCGTGGAGACACCTTTCCCGGCGAAGCTCGAGGACGAGATCCGCACCGCGTATACGCAGATCACCGCCGAAGGCGATGGCAGTTTTGCGGTCCGTTCATCGGCCACAGCCGAGGATCTGCCCGATGCCTCGTTTGCCGGGCAGCAGGAAAGCTTTCTGAACATTCATGGGTTCGAAAACATCCTGCACGCGATGAAGGAGGTCTTCGCCTCGCTTTACAACGACCGTGCGATCTCGTACCGGGTGCACAAGGGCTTTACTCATGCCGAGGTGGCCCTGTCGGCGGGCGTGCAGCGCATGGTGCGCTCCGATACCGGCGCCTCCGGCGTGATGTTCACAATGGACACCGAGTCGGGATTCACCGATGTGGTGTTCATCACCGC
>JAEUNS010000383.1 GCA_016790005.1 Zoogloeaceae bacterium | reverse complement strand
CGCCGGCAAGGCGGTGGTCGATATGAGCTCGATCTCGCCGATCGCCACCAAGGACTTCGCCGCGCGCATCAATGCCCTCGGCTGCGAATACCTCGACGCGCCGGTCTCCGGCGGTGAGGTCGGCGCCAAAGCAGCCAGCCTCACCATCATGGTCGGCGCGAGCGAAGCTGGTTTTGCGCGGGTCAAGCCGCTGTTCGAGCTGATGGGCAAGAACATCACCCTGGTCGGCGGCAATGGCGACGGACAGACCTGCAAGGTGGCCAACCAGATCGTCGTCGCACTCAACATCGAGGCAGTCGGCGAAGCGCTGCTGTTCGCATCCAAGGCGGGTGCAGACCCCGCCAAGGTGCGCCAGGCGCTGATGGGTGGTTTCGCAGCCTCGCGCATCCTCGAGGTTCATGGCGAGCGCATGGTCAAGCGCACCTTCAACCCCGGCTTTCGCATCGAGTTGCACCAGAAGGATCTCAACCTCGCGCTCGAGGGCGCGCGCAGCCTCGGCCTGAGCCTGCCGCACACCGCCAGCGCCGCCCAGTTGATGAATGCCTGCATCGCACACGGAGGTGCCGCCTGGGATCACTCAGCACTGGTGCGGGCGCTCGAGATCGCCAGCAACCACCAGGTCGTTGCCGACTGAGCATACGTTTCAACAACCCCGTTACATCCCCCAACCCAGAGGACGACCATGGACTTGCCGATCAACCACTTCAAACACGCCATCCAGTCCGGCCAGAAACAGATCGGGCTGTGGTCGCACCTGTGCAGCAACATCAGCACCGAGATCCTCGCCCGCTGCGGCTACGACTGGCTGCTGCTGGACATGGAACACTCGCCCAACGAGATCCCGACGATTCTCGCCCAGCTCCAGGCGATGAGCGGCGGCACCGCCACCCCGATCGTTCGCCCGCCCTGGAATGACATGGTCACGCTCAAGCGGCTGCTCGACATCGGCGTGCAGACCGTGCTGATTCCCTATGTGCAAACCGAAGACGAAGCCCGCAGCGCGGTCGCCTTCACCCGCTATCCGCCCAGCGGTGTGCGCGGCTTTGCCGGCGCGCCGCGTGCGGCAGGCTATGGCCGGATCAAGGACTATGGCAAGCGCTGCAACGACGAGATCTGTGTGCTGGTGCAGGTCGAGACGGTGCAGGGGCTGGAGAATCTCGAGGCGATCGCCAACGTAGACGGCATCGACGGCGTGTTCATCGGCCCGGGCGATCTGGCTGCCGCGCTCGGCCACCTCGGCAACCCCAAGCACCCCGAGGTGCTCGCCGCCATCGACGATGCCATCGCCCGCCTCAAGGTCTGTGGCAAACCGGTGGGCATCCTCACCGGCGACGAGGAACTCGCCAGGCGCTATGTCGAACTCGGCTGCCTCTTCGTCGCTGTCGGCGCCGACCAGAACGTCTTGCGCCTCGGCGCCGAGGCGCTGCTCGCCCGGTTCAAGAACTAGAACAAACCTCAAACCCGTTTCACGGAATCCCAACCATGCTAAGCAAACCCGCCTCCGCGATTCGTTTCAATCGCCTGCTGCTGACCGGCGCCGCCGGCAACCTCGGTCGCGAACTGCGGCCGCGCCTGCGCGCCTACTGCGAGGTATTGCGTGTAAGCCATCGCTCCGACCTCGGCAGCCCCGAAGCCGGCGAAGAGGTGATGACCGCAGCCCTCGAGGACAAGGCCGCGGTCCTTGCACTGCTCGAGGGCGTCGATGCCGTGGTGCATATGGGTGGTGTATCGACCGAACAGCCGTGGGAGGACATCCTCGCGGGCAACATCGTTGGTGGTTACAACCTGTATGAGGCCGCGCGCAAACAGGGCGTCAAGCGCATCGTGTTCGCAAGCTCAAACCATGTCACCGGTTTCTATCGCCAGGACGAAGTGCTGGACACTCACGTGCCGATGCGGCCCGATGGCTTTTACGGCCTGTCGAAGGCATTCGGCGAAAATCTGGCCCAGCTGTACTTCGACCGTTGGGGCATCGAGACAGTCAGCCTGCGCATCGGCTCATCCTTTCCGGAGCCAGCCGACCGCCGCATGCTTGCCACCTGGATGAGCCATGACGACCTCGAGCGCCTGGTGGTCGCGAGTCTGACCGCCCCGATCGTCGGTCACACCGTGATTTACGGCATGTCGGACAACAGCACCACCTGGTGGGACAACACCCACGCCCGCCACATCGGCTATCGCCCGCTGGACAGCTCCGACGTGTTTCGCGACCAGGTCGAGGCGCGTCAGCAGCGCGTCGACCGCAACGACCCGACTGCGCTTTATCAAGGCGGTGGCTTTGTCACCAAGGGACCTTTCGACTAAGCCGGCCAACACCAGCTGTTTCACACAAGGCCCTCACGCACGAGGCGTCGAGATGCCTGCACCTACCACAAGCGAAGAAAAGGAGACGTCCATGAACACACGCAGAAAGTATCTCGCCACCGGTGCCCTGGTGGCCGCCCTGTCCTGCATCGGTCTGAGCCCGCTTACGGCACAGGCCCAGATGGTGATGAAGGCTGCCGACGTACACCCCGCTGGCTATTCGACGGTCGTCGCAGTCGAGAACATGGGCAAGAAGGCGGAAGCCGCCACCAACGGTCGCATCACGTTCAAGAGCTTTCCCGGGGGCGTGCTCGGTGACGAGAAAGCCATGATTGAGCAGACCCAGGTTGGTGCGATCCAGATTCTGCGCACTTCGCTCGGAACCGTCGGACCGGTGGTGCCGGAAGTTAACGTGTTCAACCTGCCCTTCATGTTTCGCGACGAAGCGCATCTGAATGCGGTAATCGATGGCGAAATCGGGCAGGAAATGCTCGACAAGATCAGCGCATCGCCCGCCCGCATGGTCGCCCTCGCCTGGACCGTCGGCGGCAGCCGCAGCCTCTACACCAAGAAACCGGTGCGCAATCCGGATGACCTGAAGGGCCAGAAGATCCGGATGATGGGCAACCCGCTGTTCGTCGACACCATGAATGCGATGGGCGGCAACGGGATTTCGATGGGCTACGGCGAAGTGTTCACCGCACTCCAGACCGGCGTGATCGACGGTGCCGAGAACAACGAACCCAGCCTGTACACCTCCAACCACTTCGGCGCCGGTGCCAAGTACTACACCCAGACCCGGCACCTGATGATTCCTGAAATCATCGTGATGTCCAAGGTGACCTGGGACAAGCTGTCGGCCGAAGATCAGGCGATGTTCAAGAAGCTCGGCCGGGAAGCGCAGATGGAACAGCGCCAACTGTGGAACGAGAGCGTCGCAGAGAGCACCCAGAAGCTCAAGGACGCCGGGGTGGAGTTCATCGAGATCGACACCCAGCCCTTTTACGCCGCCACCGCACCGGTGCGGGCCAAGTATGGCGAAAAGTATGCCGACCTGATCAAGCGCATCGAGGCGGTCAAGTAAGCATCAAGCCCGCAACACATCAAGGGTCGACGCTTCATCGCGCAACGTCGGCCCCCCAACTGGAGTGCCTGCCAAATGGATCATCCGTTGATACGGTTTTTTGACCGGGTTTACCTCGCCTGCATCTGGGTCGCCGGCACGGCTATCGTGTCGATGTCACTGATCATCCCCTGGGGCGTGTTCTCCCGCTATGTACTCGGAACCGGGTCGCACTGGCCCGAGCCGATCGCCATTCTGCTGATGGTGGTGTTTACATTCATCGGTGCTGCAGCAAGCTATCGCGCGGGTGCCCATATCGCCGTCGGCATGCTCACCGAAGCCCTACCGCCGTTCCTGCGCAAAGCCTGCGCCAGGCTGGTGGATCTGCTGATGACCCTGGTTTGTTCCTTCGTGGTCTGGTACGGCACCCGCCTGTGCCTCGACACCATGGGACAGACACTCGCCGAACTGCCCTGGTTGCCGGTCGGTTTCACCTATCTCGCCCTGCCGGTCGGCAGCGCGATCACCTTGTTGTTCGTGCTTGAGCGCATCGTGTTCGGAAGCCAGCAGGACCGGCCCATCGTGCGCTTCGAGGAGCAAGACGACACCCCCTCGGAAGGAGCTGCGTAATGGATGCATTGGTACTTTTGGGCAGCTTCGCCGTCCTGATGATGATCGGCGTGCCGATTGCCTACTCGCTCGGCCTGGCAGCGATGATTGGTGCGATCTGGATCGAACTGCCACTCGACGCCGTAATGATCCAGCTTGCGGCCGGTGTAAACAAGTTTTCGCTATTGGCGATTCCGTTTTTCGTGCTTGCCGGCGCGATCATGGCCGAGGGCGGGATGTCACGCCGCCTGGTGGCGTTCGCGGGCGTACTGGTCGGTTTCGTGCGCGGCGGCCTGTCGCTGGTGAACATCCTCGCCTCGACCTTCTTCGGCGCGATCTCCGGTTCGTCGGTGGCCGATACCGCATCAGTCGGTTCAGTGCTGATCCCCGAGATGGAGAAGAATGGCTACCCCCGCGATTTCGCAACTGCGGTCACCGTGAGCGGGTCGGTGCAGGCCATCCTGATACCACCCAGCCACAACGCCGTGTTGTATTCGCTCGCCGCCGGAGGCTCGGTGTCGATTGCCAGTCTCTTCATGGCGGGCGTGGTGCCCGGTTTGTTGATGGGCCTGACGCTCGCGGTGATGTGCCTGTTCATCGCCCGGAAGAAGAACTATCCCAAGGGCAGAGTGATTCCGCTGCGTGAGGCACTCAAGATTTGTGTGGAAGCCATGTGGGGCCTGATGACCATGGTGATCATCCTCGGCGGCATCCTGACCGGGGTGTTCACGGCCAACGAGTCTGCTGCCATCGCGGTGGTGTACGCGTTCTGCGTGACGATGTTCATCTATCGGGACTACAAGTGGCGCGATCTGCCCAAACTGATGCATCGGACGGTCAAGACGGTCACCATCGTCATGATCCTGATCGGTTTCGCAGCCTGCTTTGGCTATCTGATGACGCTGATGCAGATTCCGTTGAAGGTCACCGAGTTCTTCACCAGCATTTCGGACGACAAGTACGTGATCCTGCTGATGATCAACATCATGCTGATCGTGCTCGGTACGCTGATGGACATGGCCCCGTTGATCCTGATCCTGACCCCGATCCTGCTGCCCGTAGTAACGCTGCTGGGCGTGGATCCGGTGCATTTCGGCATGATCATGATGGTCAACCTGGGTATCGGCCTGATCACCCCACCGGTCGGCACCGTGCTGTTCGTGGGAAGTGCAGTTGCCAAGCTCCCATTGTCGACCGTCACACGTGCGATGAAACCGTTCTTCGTCGCGCTGTTCATCGTGTTGCTGATGGTGACCTACATTCCATCCCTTTCACTTTGGCTGCCGCGCGCCCTCGGACTTTGAGCTCATGATGAAAACGATCTACATATCGAACGCGGACAGCGGCGACATTTCGGTGCTGAGCCTCGCTTCGGCAGACGCACACCTCGTGCCGGTGCAAACCCTGACCGTTGGCTGTACGGTGATGCCGCTGGCGGTGAGCCCGTGCCGAGGGTACCTGTATGCGGCACGCCGCAGCGCGCCAATGGCGGTGTGCAGTTTCGCGATCGACCCGCACACTGGCAAACTCGCCTACCTGGCCGAAAGCCCACTGCCGGCCAGCATGGCCTACATATCGACCGACCGCAGCGGCCGATTCCTGTTCAGTGCGTCCTATCAGGGAGATGTCATCACCGTCAGCGCGATTGACGCTGACGGCGTCGCACAGCCTGTGCAGCAGCAGATCGCGACCGGGCCGCATGCCCATTGCATCGTACCGGCGCTGTCGAACCGCCACGTCTTTGCCACCAGCCTTGGCGGTGGCGTGGTGATGCAGTATTGCTTCGACCCGGAGTCAGGCCGCCTGAGCGACAACCAGCCGGGCACTGTCGCGATACGGCCCGGCGCCGGACCAAGGCATTTTCGCCTTCACCCGGGTGGCAAGCACGCCTATCTGCTCAATGAACTCGATGCCACCATCGACGTTTTTGCCCTGGATGCAGACCAGGGCACGCTGCACCCACTGCAGACCATTGCAAGCCTGCCGCCCGGCTTTGGCGGCGAGCCATGGGCCGCAGACATGCAGATCACGCCCGACGGGCGCTTTCTTTACAGCAGCGAGCGCCGGTCGAGCACGCTCGCCGGTTTCGCGATCGACCCTGCAACGGGCCGGCTCGAGCCGATTGGGCATTTCCCGACCGAGGAACAACCACGCGGCTTTGCGATAGATCCTGACGGCCGCAACCTGATTGCCGTCGGGCAGTTGTCGCATCACCTGTCCCACTACGCGATCGACCAGCAGACGGGCGCACTCATGGCACTCGAGCGTCTCGAGGTCGGGCAGAACCCCAACTGGGTCGAAATCATAACCCTGCCCGCCACCTGACCGGCACGGCACCAGCAGCCGGCCGCCGCCGGCATGCTTGAAATGCCTCTCACGGAGCCACTCATGTCCCAAGCACAACCCTGCGCCCCGCTCTACATCCGCATGCACGAGGCGGACAACGTCGCGATCGTTGCCAACGATGGTGGCCTTCCGCCAGGCACCGTTTTCCCCTGCGGGCTCACCCTGCGCGAACATGTGCCCCAGGGGCACAAGGTGGCCCTGGTCGATCTCGCTGCGGGTGCGCCGGTGCTGCGCTACAAGGTCGTGATTGGCGAGATGCTGCACGCGGTTGCCGCCGGTAGCTGGGTGCATGAGCGCCTGCTCAAGATGCCCGATGCCCGCTCGCTCGACCATCTGCCCATCGCGACCGTCAAACCCGACCCCTTGCCACCGCTAGAGGGCTATACCTTCGAGGGCTACCGCAACCCCGACGGCTCGGTCGGCACGCGCAACATCCTCGCGATCACCACCACAGTGCAGTGCGTTTCCGGCGTGGTCGATTTCGCGGTCCAGCGGATCAAGTCCGAGTTGCTGCCGCGCTATCCCAACGTCGATGACGTGGTCGGACTCGAGCACACCTATGGCTGTGGGGTGGCGATCGACGCGCCCGATGCGATCGTGCCGATCCGCACGCTGCGCAACATCAGCCTCAACCCCAACTTCGGTGGCGAGGTGATGGTGGTGAGCCTGGGTTGCGAAAAGCTCCAGCCCGAGCGCTTGCTGCCGCCGGGCACGATCCCGATCGTCGATGAGCGCAACGTGGCCGACGTGGGCAACAGCGCCGACGCCCGCCTTGATGTGGTGTGTCTGCAGGACGATCACCATGTGGGCTTCATGTCGATGATCGATTCGATCATGAAGACGGCAGAGGAACACCTGGAGCGCCTCAACGCCCGGCGCCGCGAAACCTGCCCGGCCTCCGAACTGGTGGTGGGGGTGCAGTGCGGCGGCAGCGATGCGTTCTCGGGTGTCACCGCCAACCCGGCGGTGGGCCATGCGACCGACCTGCTGGTGCGGGCCGGTGCAAGCGTGATGTTCTCCGAAGTCACCGAAGTGCGCGACGGTATCGACCAGCTCACTTCGCGCGCGATCAACCCCGAGGTGGCGCAGGCGATGATCCGCGAAATGGCCTGGTACGACGCCTACCTGGCCCGCGGCCAGGCCGACCGCAGTGCCAACACCACCCCCGGCAACAAGAAGGGCGGCCTGTCGAACATCGTCGAGAAGGCCATGGGCTCGATCATCAAGTCGGGCTCCGCGCCGATCTCGGGCGTGCTTTCACCCGGCGAGAAGCTCGCCCAGCGTGGCCTGATCTACGCCGCCACGCCGGCCAGCGACTTCATCTGCGGCACGCTGCAGCTGGCCGCAGGCATGAACCTGCACATCTTCACCACCGGCCGCGGCACGCCCTACGGCCTGGCCGCGGTACCGGTGATCAAGGTCGCCACCCGCAGCGATCTTGCGCGCCGCTGGCACGACCTGATGGATGTCGACGCCGGCCGCATCGCCACCGGCGAAGCCAGCATCGAGGATGTCGGCCGCGAACTCTTCCTGATGATGCTCGACGTCGCAAGCGGCAGAAAGAAAACCTGGGCCGAGCACTGGAAGCTGCACAACGCACTGGTGCTGTTCAACCCGGCGCCAGTGACCTAGTCCCCTGATCTCGGGTTGAGCGCGCCTTTGCCCGGAACAGCTACAACGACAGCCCCCAACAGGCAATCCTATGACGCATACCTCATCCGCCAACCACTGGCAGACTTTCTTCAGCAAGCCCCGGACGGTCTTCCTGCTCGCAACACTTTGCTGCCTGCTGTGGGGCAGCGCCTTTCCCGCCATAAAGAGCGGCTACGCAATGTTCGCGATCGCCCCCGGCGACGTCGCGACGACCCTGGTTTTTGCCGGCTACCGCTTTCTGTTTGCCGGCTGGGTGCTGCTTGCACTCGCGGCGATGATGGGCAAATCGGTGCTCGGTTTCAGCCGCCGCGACATTGGCGCGCTGGGCCTGCTGGGTTTGACCCAGACTTCGCTGCAGTATGTGTTCTTTTACGTGGGGCTTGCCCATACCACCGGCGTCAAGGGGTCGATCCTGAACGCGACGGGTACCTTCTTCAGCGTGCTGCTCGCGCACTTCATCTACCACAACGACCGCCTGAGCTATCGCAAGAGTCTGGGCTGCGCGGTGGGGTTCGGTGGCGTCATGGTGGTCAACCTGGCGGGCGGCAAGGCCTTCGACTTCGAATTCACGTTGTTGGGCGAAGGCTTCATCGTGATCGCCGCGTTCGTGCTGTCGGCGGCGTCAATCTTTGGCAAACGCCTGTCACAGCGCATGGACTCGATGGTGATGACCGGTCACCAGCTCGCGTTCGGCGGCATCGCGCTACTGGCTTTCGGCTACGTTTCGGGAGGTCAGCTGGAAGGTTTCAGCTTTGCTTCCACCGCACTGCTCGGCTACATGGTGTTGCTGTCGGCGGCGGCCTTCGCGATCTGGGCGACGCTGCTCAAGTACAACCGCGTCGGCATGGTCACGGTGTTCAACTTCCTGGTGCCGGTGTTCGGCAGCCTGCTGTCGGCCCTGTTCCTGAACGAACCCATACTCGAATGGCGCAATGCGCTTGCGTTGGTCATGGTATCGGCCGGCATCTGGCTGGTGACCACGGAGCGCATCGGCAGACTCGCGCCGTTAACCCAGGCCACCAATCCGACGCCACTCAAGACGCCTGACAAGTCTTGCGGGCACGTTCCGTAAGGCACCCGTCGCTTCTGACCAACGCGAGCATCCCTTCGCCGGCGACAACCCGCTACCGAAGGGATGCTCGCGATTTCCATGACCGCCGAGCGCTCCCGGTCAACCGCTGTTGCGCAAACCCGCCGCGATGCCGTTGATCGACAGGTGGATGCCACGCTTGATGCGCTCATCGTCGACACCCTCGCGGTGACGACGCAGCAGTTCCACCTGCACATGGTTGAGCGGATCGATGTAGGGGAAGCGGT
Organism: Zoogloeaceae bacterium; assembly: GCA_016790005.1. GTDB lineage: Bacteria > Pseudomonadota > Gammaproteobacteria > Burkholderiales > Rhodocyclaceae > UBA2357. The sequence continues at coordinate 20 of JAEUNS010000383.1, read as the reverse complement.
TGCGGATCGAGCGCTTGAGC
>JAEUNS010000278.1 GCA_016790005.1 Zoogloeaceae bacterium | reverse complement strand
CGCCGATCGCCGCGCACGTGCAGCTCCGGCTGCGGCGTGGCAGTAGCGGCTTCGCCGAGGCGCCGCTCGAGCGCCTCGGCGCTCACGACTTCACCATTCCAGTAAACCTGACCATCGGCACTCACTGCAATCGTCACCGTTTCGGGCTCGATCAAGTTGGGTTCGTTGTGCGCGCGGGGCAAATCGAGCTTGACCGCATGGGTTGCGACCGGCACGGTGATCATGAAGATGATCAACAGCACCAGCATCACGTCGACCAGCGGGATCATGTTGATCTCGCTCATCTCGGTTTCGCCCGGGTCATCCAGTCCGCTACCGAAGGCCATGTAAGACCTCCCGCCGGGCCTGCTGTGCCAGGCAGGCTCTCCGCGAACAAAGTGAGGGTCGTTTCATCTCAGCTTGCCTCCCGGTTGATCATCGCTACTTTCAACCCCACCGGCTGGCTGACTGGCGCACCGGTCAGAAAGTAGGCATGCAGTTGGTGGGCGAAGCGGTTCAACTGCCCCAGCACGCCCTTGTTCCAGCGCACCAGCATGTTGTAACCGAGCACCGCCGGTATGGCCACGGCCAGCCCGAACGCAGTCATGATCAATGCCTCGCCGACCGGCCCGGCCACCTTGTCGATGCTGGCCTGGCCCGATACGCCGATGCTGACCAGCGCATGGTAGATACCCCACACCGTACCGAACAGACCCACGAACGGCGCCGTCGAGCCTACCGACGCGAGAATCGACAAGCCACCCTGCAGACGCTCCGCCGCTTCGTCGATGGTGGTGCGCAAGCAGGCGGTCAACCACTCTCCCAGGCCCAACTTGCCGTGCAGCTCCTGCCGTCTGGCTGCGTGATGGTCGCGCGCATGCGCGCCCTCGACAGCAAGCCGCCTGAAGGGGCTGTTTTCCGCGTCGCGGCCGAGCAGGTCGAGCCCCTCCTCGAAATGCTCGGCATGCCAGAAGTGCGAGGCCTTGCGGGCCGCTCGCTTCATACGCAATCCGCGAATGCTGCGGGTCACGATGATGTACCACGAAGCGATCGACATCAGCAGCAGCATTACCGCGACGCACTTGATCACCATGTCACCCTGGACCCACAAAGCCTCGACGCCATAAGGGTTGAGCGCCAGCGGGGTCGATTCGAGCACTGCATCGCCAGGCACCGCCCCACCTGCGGCCGTGGCGGCTCCGCCGGGTGCTGCCTGGGTACTGGTGGCGAGGTCTATCGGGCTCGCTGCGACCGTATCTTCGTTCATTGCATGACTCCAAGAGTTCGTACCGAAAATCAAGATTCGTGACCGCGTCCAAGCCGGACACCCGCCGGCCGGATCCGGCACTAAGACGAAGCAAGGCTACTCGTGCAGTGAAAATGCAATCGGCTGCACATACCAGAACGCAATCGCCACATCGCCGCGCCGGGCGGGTACGTAACGCCAGCGCTTCACCGCATCCAGCGCCGCCTGATCCAGCCGCTTCGACCCGCTCGAGGTACGCACCCTGATCTCGCCGACGCTGCCGTCCGGCTGTATATGCACGTCTAGCAGCACCCGCCCCTCCTCGCCCAGGCGACGCGAAACCGGCGGATAGCGGGGAACCGGATTGTTCAGATGCGCGGCATCTGTCCGCGGCGGAGTGACAGCCGGCGCGGCGGGCGAAGGTCCGGGCTGCGCCGACGCCACGGCTGCAGCCGCCGC
>JAEUNS010000303.1 GCA_016790005.1 Zoogloeaceae bacterium | reverse complement strand
GGCGACCAGCCCGCAACGCTGATGCACCAGGTCGCGCCGGGTTATACCGACGCGCAGATCAAACTCATCGCGGATTACTTCGCAGCACAAAAATAAAGGGGCGGGCGCAATGGCGAACAGAAGAGGCTTTCTGAAATCTCTCGGAGCGGTGGCGGCAGGCAGCGCCCTGCATGCCCCGATGGCGGCGGCTGCCGCAACTTCGGCGGACGGCAAGGCCGGCCATGTCGTGGTGGTCGGTGGTGGCTATGGCGGCGCAACCGCGGCCAAGTATCTGCGCATGTGGAGCAATGGGGCGGTGAAAGTCACCCTGATCGAGCGCGAGACGAGTTTCGTATCATGCCCGATCTCGAATCTGGTGATCGGCGGCCTCAAGGACATGGCCGACATCACCCTGAGCTATGACAATCTGCGCACGCGCTGGGGGGTCGATGTCGTTACCGACGAAGTGGTCGGCATCGACGTTGCCAAGCGCGAGCTCAAGCTCGCCGGTGGCAAAACCGTGGCTTATGACCGGGCAGTGCTGTCGCCGGGTATCGACTTCATGATCGACGAGGTGCCCGGTCTCGAGGGTAATCTCGAACGCATACCCCATGCCTGGAAAGCCGGACCGCAGACCGTGGTGCTGAGAAAGCAGCTCGAGGCCATGGAGGACGGCGGCGTATATGCAATACATATCCCCAAGGCGCCCTATCGCTGCCCGCCGGGGCCTTATGAGCGCGCCTGCCTGGTGGCGAACTACCTGCTCGAGAAGAAGCCGCGCTCCAAGGTCATGGTGCTCGACTCCAACCCCGATATCCAGTCGAAGAAGGGTTTGTTCACCAAGGCCTTCGACGGTCGCTACAAGAACAATCTCGAATACCTGCCCAACAGCACGCTGGTGTCGGTGAATGCCGAAACCTTGACTGTAGAGCTCGATTTTTCAGAAGTTCAGGCCAATGTGCTCAATATCATTCCGCCTCATCGTGCCGGGCGGATCGTCGACATGCTGGGCGTGGAGTTGATCAACGGCCGTTGGGTGGATGTCGACTGGCTGAGCATGGAGGCCAAAGGCGCGCCCAACGTGCATGTGCTTGGCGATGCGGTCTTTCCGGCACCGACCATGCCCAAGTCGGGGCATATGGCAAACCAGCATGCCAAGGTCGCGGCAGCGGCGATCCTCAACATTCTTGCGGGCCAGTCCCCGAGTGTCGAGCCCGTGGTGATGAATACCTGCTACAGCTTCGTCGATGCGAAGAACGCGATGCATGTGGCCTCGGTGCACCAGTTCAATGCCGAACAGCACACCTTTTTGCCGGCGGAAGGGTCGGGTGGCGTTTCGGTGGCGGCCAATGAGCTCGAGGCAAAATATGCGCTCTCATGGGCGCAAAACATCTGGTCGGACATGTTGTCCTGACGTTACCAGCCAGGTCGCGCGCGTTGGCTTGCGACCTGGCTGGTAATGGCGCTGCGGCCCAACGCCCGATTTACTCGAGGGTGTTGATGTAGGCCGCGACCGCCTTGATTTCGAGCTCGGTCAGCCGCGAGGCGATGACGTGCATCACCTCGTTGTCGTTGGTGCGCTGGCGGCTGTTGAACGACTTCAACTGATTCTCGATGTAGCGTGGAATCTGGCTTGCCAGTCGGGGTAGCTGGTCGGTGCCTCGACCGTCTTCGCCGTGACAGGAGGCACACGCGGCGACGCCCGAATATTCGTTGCCGCGATGAAATACGAAGCGTCCGACTGCGGCGAGTTCCGGGTCACGTGCTTGCCCGGGCTTGGTCGGCTTCTTTTCGAAAAACACGCCCAGCGCAATCATCTCGTCTTCGCTGAGGTCCTGAACCATGCTGCTCATTGTGTCGCTTTCGCGTCGGCCCGACTTGAAGTCGCCCAGTTGCTTGGCGACATACTGGTAGTGCTGGCCTGCCAGGCGTGGGTAAAGTGGCGTGGAACTCTCGCCCTCGGCGCCGTGGCACATGAAGCAACGCCCCAGGTGGATTTCTTCGGCGCGAGCGAGATCGACTGCGGGCGGATCCGCAGCGATTGCGCTCAGCGACATGCAGCCCAGGAACAAGCTCAAGGCGCTTGCCTTCAGGTTTCTAAAGGGTTCTTCCCACATGTGGCGCCTCCGGCACGGGTTTGGTCTTGTAGCGTCGCGGCTGACCGCGGCTTATTCGAACTTGTAGAAGTGCTTGTTCAGAAAGCCGGCCAGGTGGTGTTCGTCTTCAGGAAAAAGATCGAGGTTGAGCATGGTCGTGCAGGCCGTGAGTTGCTGTGAAAGTGCGCTTGGGCTCGTGACCCTGCGGTCCGACCGGGTGTAGATGTCTGATCCGCCTTCGCCGCCGAACTTCTCCATGTGGCACTGCACGCAGATTTCCATGTGGGTTTGCTCGCCCTGCTCGAGATCGGCATCCGGAAATGGATCTGCGAATGAATGTCCCGCTGCGAGCAGCAACGGCAAAGTGAAGCCGAGAAAGATGCGCGGTCTCATGGCAAAACTCCTTGCGTGACAGTTCGGGTCGATGTGATCGAGGAATGGACGATCACTCTACATCAGTATTCGATTATTTATAAGCACTGATGTACGTATTCAAGGCATTGATCGCGGCACTCGAACCAGCGCATCCAAGCCTCGCCTCAAGTGCCCGATGCGTTGACCCAGACGAGGCAGCGGTTGTTCGCGGGCATGGCATGATCGACCCGCAAGCTGAGGCCTGCACGCGCGGCAAGTTCGTCGACCGCTTCGAAATCGCGGATGCCACGCTGCGCGCTGCCCGCTCGCAGTGATTGATCGAACGCGGCATTGCTCTCGCTCGTATGTTCGCCCGCATACCGGAAAGGGCCGTATACGGCGACCACCGCGCCAGGGTTTAGCACCTGCGCCAGGCGGGCGAAACAAGCCTCGACTTCCGGCCAGCTCATGATGTGGAGCGTGTTTGCCGAGAAAACGCCATCGAAGCGCTGGGCCGGCCAGTCGAGATTGGCATCGATGAGCAGCGGCGCCGGGGTATTGGGCAGCGCCGCTTCATCGAGCCACATCCGGATGCCGTCCAGCATCTCGGCGCGGTCGCTGCACTGCCAGACCAGGTGGGGCAGATGCCGGGCGAAGTGCACCGCATGCTGGCCGGTTCCGCTACCGATCTCCAGTACCGCGCGGCAGGCGTCAAAATGTTCGCGCAACACCGCCAGAATCGGCTCGCGATTGCGGTCGCAGGCGGGGGCGTAGGGTTTTTCGGGCAGGTTCATGGTGGGCGGGCTCAATAGACAAAGCGCTCGCGCAGGCTCCCAAGATTCAGTTCGGACAGGATCTGCGTCGCGCGTTCGCGCGCATTGCCGCGTGGTTTGTCGGTGGCGCGGGCAACGATGAGCTCGTTCTTCATCGAGTGTTCCCAACCCACGAGTTCGGTGACCGACAGCTGATAGCCATGCGCCTCCAGCAGCAGGCAACGCAGCACATTGGTGACCTGGCTGCCCAGCTCGCGGGTGTGGATCGGGTGTCGCCACAGCTCCGACAGCGGCGTCTTGCCGAAGGATTCGTTCTTGTGCGCGCGCAGCGCTGCCGCGACTTCGGCCTGGCAACACGGCACCAGCACGATGAAGCGGGCGTGTTTTGCCAGGGCAAAGCGGATCGCATCGTCGGTGGCGGTATTGCAGGCATGCAGCGCGGTGACGATGTCGACCTCGGCGGGCAGTGCCGGCGACGTGATCGAGGCCTCCACGCTCAGATTGTGGAAGGCCATGCGCTCGAACCCGAGCTGTTGTGCCAGCTCGCGCGAGCGCAACACCAGTTCGTCGCGCGTCTCGATACCATGAATGGTGCCGGTGGCGCCGGCCTTCAGGCACAGATCGTAAAGAATGAAGCCCAGGTAGGATTTGCCGGCGCCATGGTCGACCAATTGCAGGTCGCCGCGCGTGGCCAGGCACTCTTCGATCAGCGGCGCGATGAAGTTCACCAGATGGTGCACCTGCTTGAGCTTGCGTCGGCTGTCCTGGTTGAGCTTGCCGTCGCGGGTCAGGATGTGGAGCGCCTTCAGGAGTTCGAGCGATTGCCCGGGGCGAATGTCCGAGCTCAGCGCCGACGGCGTGCCGTCGGCCTCCGGCTCGGTGGCATGCGCGGGCATGCGGGTGGTTTTGTGCTTCATTGCTCGTCGGTCGATGCGCGAATGCCCAGCGCCTGCCAGCCCTCATGCCCCAGCTTCTGCAGGGTTTCGATGTTGCGCTCGTAGATGCTGTCCGGGTCGGGGTGGCTCGCCACCGCGCCCTCGAGGCTTTCTTCGCGAATCAGGTGCAGGGTGGGGTAGGGCGCGCGGTTGGTGTAGTTGCCGATGTCGTCCGGCTCGGTGCCATCGAACTGGAACTGCGGATGAAAGCTCGCCACCTGGATCACGCCCTCGAGTTCATGCTCGATCACCGCTTCTTCGGCAATCCCGACCACCTCGTTGAAGTCGAGAAAGTCGGGCAGCAGCGTCGGGTGGATCAATAGCGTGGTGTCGATCTCCTTGGGGTCGGCCGCGGCCAGAAAGTCGAGCTCGCGGTCAAGCTCCTCGAGAAAGCCATCGAGATGGCGGGCGTTGCTAACCACGAAACGCACCTGGTTGTTCACATACACCGATCGGGCGAACGGACAGAGGTTGAGTCCGATCACGGCCTTTTCCAGCCACTTGCGCATGTCTTGTATGACCGCGTTGTTTTGGGAGTGTTGCATGGCGGCTCGCTGCGGTAAAAAGCGCTATTTTGCACCAGCGCCGCGGCATTAGCGGGGATAATGCGCGCTTTGGTCGTTTCGCGGTTCAACAAGATGTCCATCCAGTGGTTTCCCGGTCACATGACCTCGGCGCGCAAGAAGGCGTCCGAGACCATGGCAAGAACCGATCTCGTGATCGAAGTGCTCGACGCCCGCATTCCCGAGGCCAGCAGCAATCCGATGATCCACGAACTGCGCCTGGCGCGTCAGCGCCCGTGTCTCAAGGTGCTCAACAAGTCCGATCTGGCCGATCCCGATGTCACCAAGGCCTGGCTTGCGCATTTCAATGCCCAACCGGGGGTCAGGGCCATCGCCCTGTCGTGCAAGACGCCAGGCGAGGTCGCGCGCCTGCCGGCGCTGTTCCAGTCGCTCGCGCCGCATCGCAACGACGGCACCAAGCTCTTGCGCATCATGATCATGGGCATCCCCAACGTCGGCAAATCCACGCTGATGAACGCGCTGCTCAAGCGCCGCGTGGCCAAGGTCGGCGACGAGCCCGCGGTCACCAAGTCGCAGCAGACCTTCGACCTGGGCGAGCACATGACCATTACCGACACCCCGGGCATGATGTGGCCCAAGATCGCGTATGACGCCGATGGCTACATGCTCGCGATCTGCCACGCGATCGGCCGCAACGCGGTCATCGACGAAGAAGTCGCCGCCGAGCTGGGCCGGCTGCTGCTGGCGCTGTATCCCGAGCGCCTGGCCGAGCGCTTCAAGGTCGACGTGTCGACCCTCGACGGGGTCGGCGTGGTCGAGATGGTCGCCCGCAGGCGCGGTTGCCTGGTGAAAGGCGGCGGTCTGGATATCGAGAAGGCGGCACATCTCCTGCTCAACGATTTTCGCACCGCGTCCCTGGGGCGCATCAGCCTCGAGACGCCGGAAAGCCGCGCGGCGATGATCGCCACCGCGCTCAGCGCACGTGCCCTGGCGGCGAGCCAGCCGGCCAGTGATCCGGGATAGAATCACGCCTTCCCGTTGTCATGGACATCCGCGTGAACGAAGCCGCACATTCTTCCTCAGTTGCCGCGTCCAACGCGTCCAATCCACCAGACGTCGACGCATTCATTACCCGCTGGCAGGGCAGCGGCGGGAGCGAACGGGCCAACTACCAGCTATTCCTTACCGAGTTGTGCGCGCTGCTCGATCTTCCGCAGCCCCAACCCGCCGTCGATGACGGGCGTGACAACGCCTATGTGTTCGAGCGCCGGGTTCACATGCGCCAGCCCGACGGCAGCGTGAGTTACGGCTTCATCGACCTATACCGGCGCGGCGCCTTCGTGCTCGAAGCCAAGCAAACCGGCAGGTCGCTCGACAGCTCCGGGTGGGACAAGGCCATGCTGCGCGCCCACAACCAGGCGGATCAATACGCCCGCGCGCTGCCCGCTGATGAAGGCCGGCCGCCCTTCATCCTGGTGACCGATGTCGGGCGCAACATCGAGTTGTACGCCGAGTTCTCCCGCTCAGGCGCCACCTACACGCCTTATCCCGATCCACGCAGCCACCGCATTCGCCTCGAAGACCTGCGCAAGGCCGAAATCCGCGAGCGCCTGCGTGCGGTGTGGCTTGAGCCGCTCAGCCTCGATCCGGCGCGGCGATCGGCCCGGGTCACCCGCGAGATCGCCGACCGGCTCGCACGACTGGCGAAGTCGCTCGAGGCGGCCGGCCACCCGCCGCAGACGGTAGCGGGCTTCTTGATGCGCGCGCTGTTCACGATGTTTGCCGAAGACGTCGGCCTGCTACCCGCGCGCAGCTTCCAGGACCTGCTTGAAAGCCTCAAAAATGAGCCGCGCACGTTTGCACCGATGGTCGAGCACCTCTGGCAAACCATGAACACCGGTGGCTTCTCGCCGATTTTGCGTGGCAACATTCTGCGCTTCAACGGCGGCTTGTTCAGCGAGGCGACCGCAGTTCCCCTCGACCGCGATCAGCTTCAGCTCTTGCTCAAGGCCGCCGAGGCCGACTGGCGCTATGTCGAACCGGCCATCTTCGGCACCCTGCTCGAGCGCGCCCTCGACCCACGCGAACGCCACAAGCTCGGCGCCCACTACACCCCGCGCGCCTATGTCGAGCGCCTGGTGCTGCCCACCGTCATCGAGCCGCTGCGCGCCGAATGGCGCGAGGTGCAGGCCGCCGCGCTCACCTACGAACAGCAGGGCAAGCACAAGGAGGCGCTCGCCGAGATCCGCGCCTTCCACCACCACCTGTGCGCGGTGCGGGTGTTGGACCCGGCCTGCGGCAGCGGCAACTTCTTGTATGTGACGCTGGAGCACATGAAGCGCTTGGAGGGC
>JAEUNS010000298.1 GCA_016790005.1 Zoogloeaceae bacterium | reverse complement strand
CAGATTGTGCCAGCACAGGCGCGCCTTGCGTGTGCGGCAAATGCATTTCATGGCGCGTACCTGCAGCAATCGACGTATATATCGCCCGATCTCCGGGTACACTGTGGGGCTATTGGTGAAAATCGCATCAGCGGCTGTATTCCCAGCTTTTAACCTGTACGAAGGAGCGAATTACATGAGCGTGAAACCTATTCTGACTGGCACCCTTACCCTTGCGCTTCTGCTGTCGGGTCCGGCCCAGGCTGCCGACCCGACCAGCATGGCCGTCGATGCAGCAAAGGCACAGGCGATGGACGCGGCCAAAGACAACGCGACCGATATGGCCAAAGACAAGGCAACGGAAATGGTCAAGGATCAGGCAGGCCAGATGGTGCCCTCGGTGGGCGGCGTAGGCGCTGCGGCCGCACTCCCGGGCACGCCGAGCGTTCCCGGCACTCCTGGAGCCCCCAGTGTTCCGAGCGTTCCCGGTGTTCCGGCCGCTTCCGGCGTGGCGGGAGCCGCCGGGGCCGCGGGCGCACTTGGCGGTGCCGGCTTGCCTGCCGTACCGGGTGCCGATGCCGGATCACTGACCGACACAGCAAAGGACAAGGCTGTCGACATGGCCAAGGACAAAGCCATGGAAGTGGGCAAGGATCAGGCGGCCGAAGCCGCTACCAAGCTGACCAAGTAATACTGCATTCTGCCGATTCGTCGGCAGGCAGGCCTGCAAGCGCCATGACCGAGGCATCGCCCTCAGCCATGGCGCTTGCAGGCAATCAGATACGCTCCGACCCAGACCCTCCGACAAACACGGAATGTCCGCCCGAAAAGGGCACATCGAAACCCAATCCAGGAAAGCCGCAGCATGATCGAAGACTTTCGATTCACCAACTTCGTCCATGGCATCGCGCTCGCGCTGATGCTGGGCTACATCCTGTTCATCGGGCGCCCGATCTTCGTCCCGATTGTGACCAGCATCCTGATCGTGTATGTGATTGTCGGTGTGTCGCGGCTTTCGGGCCTCATTCCGTTCGTGGGAAAGCGAATACCGCTAAAGGTGCGCTACATTCTGGCAGCGGTCGTGATCGCCGTGGTGCTGGTGGAGCTTTCGGCACTTTTCGTCGGCAACCTTTCCACAATCGTTGCGCGCGCCCCCGAGTTCCAGGAATCACTGCTCAACACGCTGCAGGATGGGGCTGCACGCTTCGGCATCGAAAGCACCTTGACCTGGGAGACGATTCGCCGCGACGCTTTGGGCGAGATCAACCTGCAGCGCCTGATCCGCACCGGTTTCGTGTCGATTGCCGGCATGCTGGGCGCACTGCTTTTCGTGCTGCTCAATGTGAGCTTTCTGCTGCTCGAGCAGCGCACCTTCCATCACAAGCTGGGCGGCCTCTCGGACGACCCGGACAAGACCCGCAGGCTGCTCAAGGTCATTGGTGACATCAACGCCCGGGTGGGTCGTTACCTCGCCGTGAAGACCATGATCAACGTCGTGCTTGGCTTGGTCAGTTGGGTCGTCATGGCGGTGATGGGTCTTGAATTCGCGATCTTCTGGGCAATAATCATAGCCTTGCTCAACTATATTCCCTATGTCGGCTCGATCATTGCCGTGGCACTTCCGATGGCGCTCGGAATAGTCCAGTTCGGTGACATCAATACCGTACTGCTCCTGCTTGCGCTGCTGGTTGGGGTGCAGGTGCTGATGGGTAACGTGATCGAACCACAGGTGATGGGCAATTCGCTCAATCTCAGCCCCTATGTGATTCTGATAAGCCTGACCGCATGGTCGAGCCTGTGGGGAATCGCCGGTGCCATCTTCTCGGTGCCGATCACCGCGATCATGGTGATCGTCTTTTCGGAATTCGAGCAGACACGGCCTATTGCGAAGCTTTTATCGATGAACGGGGAGATTCCGGACAGGGCGATCTGAGCCTGCCCAACTGCATCTGGCGGGGCTCACGTCACGCCCTGGTGAAGCGAAATCGACATCAAGACCTTTGCGCCAATTTCGCATTTTTTCACTTTATTGTTGAATAAACGGGCTGGCGCTTGTTTTTCATGAGCCAGGTCAACACAACTGCAACTTTTTTGGGGTATTTATCCGGCTGAGACAACCAAGACCCCAGAGGCGAAATGAAAAGCCACCGATTCGAGAATGTTCACCCGGCGAACCCGCGATTCCATGTTTCCCAGGCCGATGGCATGTATCAGGCCATTCCCTTCGTTTTCGTCACGGAAACCATGTATCGCGACATCGTTTCAGAGCGCGAGGCGCTCCTGTCCGCCCTCCCGGCCGAAGATCGTGCACGCCAGCAGCAGGTGTTCGACCGCTATGACCCCGCCCAGAGCCTGCGGGGCTATAAAGAAATCCTGTCGCTCTACGGTATCTGAGCATCTGCGCGTTTCGCCGGCCCGCAGCGATCGTGTTGAAAGCTGTCGGACCGGCTGCGAGCCTACTCAGAGAGCAAGGCGTCGAATCGCGCGGTCGACCGCGTTGTACAGCAAGCCGTCGGGCTCAGCGGTGCAAAACGCCTTCAGCAAATCACCGAACTGTTGCCCCAACTCGGGCTTTCCCTCCGGAACGACCAGATTGCGCTTGGCGAGCGAATAGGCGGCAAGCGGCGCGACGATCGCACCGAGGCGATCTGCGTTTTCACCAACCTGAACGGCCGTTTCCTCGCAGGTCAGGTGAACAACGTCCTCAAACTTGTATGCGTCCTGGGCCGATGCGGTGCTCGAAACCATGACCAGGGCACTCACGGATACTGCAAAAAAAACATTCTTCACGCTAAAAACTCCATTTGAATCAATTGAACAAAGCTTGCGGCTCAGCGCCTGGCGCGACCGATCAGCGCGCCACCCGCCGCGCCATACACCCCACCTCGGACGGCACCACTTGCGCCGTCAGTAAGCAGTCCGACACCCGCACCAACGGCGGCGCCGCGCGTCGCGCCCGAGCGCGCGTCACTGCTTTCGGTCATCGCACCGACACCACCACCGATGAGGCCACCTCGCACCGCACCGCCCATGCCATTGGTAAGACCTCCGACACCTGCACCGACCACGGCGCCCGTCACGGCGTTATTGGCCAACGCCTGCCCCCCGAACAGCGATGTGCCCGCAATCAGTGAGGCAACCACGAAACGACTAAAGCGCATATATCACTCCTCTCATGAATCATTCCAACACAATCCTGGTGACTCCATGTTCAGCACAAATTCACCTGGAATCATCAACAACAGCAGACATGTTAATCGGAAATCAATCCGGATAGAACCCGAACCGCTCGCCCCGGTTATCGTCGCGACAGACAAGCCATCGAAAGCCATCCTGAGCCTGCTTAAGGTCGCTCGGCTAGCCCGGTGGTGATCACCCCGCGAGGGGTGCGATTCGCAAGGGTATGGTCACCGGACCATCGTTGACCAGATGGACCCGCATGTCGGCCCCGAACTCGCCGGTCTGCACATCCGGGTGCTGGCGCCGCGCTTGATCCACGAAATACGCATACAACTGTCGGCCGATCCCGGGGGCTGCAGCGCCCGTAAAGCTCGGACGGTTACCGCCAGACGTATCGGCAGCAAGCGTAAATTGACTGATGATGAGCATACCGCCCCCCACATCCTGCAGCGAGCGATTCATCCTGCCTTGATCGTCCGAGAAGATCCGGCACTTCAGAATCTTGGCCAATAACCGGTCTGACTCCGCGACGGTATCCCCACGCTCGGCACAAACCAGTGCCAGCAAGCCGGCGTTTATCTGTCCCACAGTCCGCCCTTCGATGACGACGCTCGCCGAGCAAACACGCTGAATCACAGCCAGCATCCGCCCTGCCCTCCCCAATCTCGCCGGTTCACCGACCGACCTCACCCAATAGATTCACTACCTTGATTCAACGAGCCACGATAGCTTGAATTGAAAGCTGTATATCTATACAGTTTCACCAGATCATTGAACTTCGGAGCAAGCTAACATGGAACTCGGAGCAACGCACTTAACGATAGCCTTGGGACTCATTGCAGGCCTGATGATCGCCACTGGCCATACCGGCGCAGGTATCGCCCTCGTAGCCGCAGCTGGTTCAATTGTCGGGCTCACACGTGTCGACGCAATCAAACATGACTCGCACTGAGCGGCGCTCATCGGCAACACTCCAAGCGGCACAAAGCCCAGTTCAAGGCATTGCCAAGCCCGGAGTGGTGTCGGACACCGATGCGTCGCTCATGCCCAACCGCCCGACCGAAGGCAGCCGCAGCCCCGGGCGATTGAGGTCCATGCCGAAGTTCAGGCCGAGTATGTTGAACTCGAGCCCCTCTTCAGGTCCGACGATCGCACCCAGCAATCCCAATAACGTGAACTGCAAACCCGCGCCTGACGGCGATAGCCCGAGGGCCTGGCTCAAGGGACGATAGTCCTTGCCGATTGCGTTTGCGGGCATATCCAGGCCCAGTGCCGGCACCTCGCGCCCGATATGTGCAATGAAGGTGTTGCTGTTGGGACCAGGGTAGCTGCGGTATTGGTCGGCATGCGGGTAGCGCGCGATTGCCGCCTCGATCTCGTCAATCATCGCGTCGACCCCGTCGCCGCGATGATCCACAAGCAAGCCTGGCACCGCGCCGAACCACAGCCCGTCGGGAATTGCGTGGTTGCGCCGAACCACGTTGCGACCACCCCAACCGATCACTTCATAACGCGTGTATGCAGACTCACCACTGCGTTTGAAGATGATCCATGGATGCACGGCGAAATAGCGCCGCCAGCCATAGGTGGGCGCCGCGAACACCTGCACGATCGCGACCCCGGCATGGCGCACCGGGTCGGGCGCGATTCCGGCAGAGTGGCGTGCCGCATTGCGCCAACCCTGGCGCTCGAATGAGCTGCCAAGAGGGGGATGATTGGCGAGACTGATGCCGAAGGAGAGGCATAACAACGCCACCAGCCCGAGCGCGAAGAATTTTCCTGATTTCATGTCTGGATACGAAGACCGAATGTGACGCGCGCAATCCGCATCCCCAAGTGCATGACCGGTGCAGGCATTGCCTGGTTCCCGATCCAAGGCCAGCCATCTGAGCCAAAACGCGTCGAACGCCGCTCGGCACAAGCACTGCAAACAGCGCACAACACGCTCGAAAAATTGCAGCTCCGTCGATTCCGACATCACCCGGAATCCGGCCTTGCGTTCCGAACGTCGTGAGCTAGACTGACTATCACATATTGATATCGTCCCCGCTCTGAAACCTCCACGGCACGCGGGCAAGAAGGGCGAATCAAGGCCACTCGCGCGTTCTCGCGGTGGCCATTAAAGACTTCAGCCTTGCCATTCGCATGGCGACGGGCGCGGTCTCGTTCGTTGCACTTTTCCACTGTCAATTTGACGGACTCAGTTCAGAAACAGGCCGCAACCCCGTCATAGATTGGGCGGGGCCGGATACCTCCATCGCAAGGAGTCATCACCATGCCGTCAGCCTTGACCTACCCCGGCGTATACATTGAGGAAATCCCCAGCGGTGTCCGTACCATCGCCGGCGTCGCGACGTCCGTCGCCGCATTTGTCGGATATACCCGCCAAGGCGTGCCAGACAAGGCGGTGCACGTCACCAGCTTCGGTGACTTCGAGCGTAGCCACGGCGGTCTGGATCGTGACAGCCCGGTTTCCTACGCCATCCGCCAGTTCTTCATGAATGGGGGTGCCGAAGCCTGGGTGGTTCGGGTAGCGGTCGGGCATGCCACCGCCCGCTGGCAACTCAGCGACGCAGCCGTCGTCGTGCTGGACGTCGAGGCCTCCAGCCCGGGTACCTGGGGCAACAATGTGCGCCTCAGCGTCGAACACACCAATGCCCGCAACCCGGACGCCGAGTTCAATCTGATCGTGTCGCAGCTCGTCACCCAGGGCGGCGCCACCCAGTTGGTGGTGCGCGAACAACACCGCAACCTGAACATGAACGCGCACTCGCCCAACTATGCGGTGTCGGTGATCAAGGGCGCTTCGCAACTCATCACGGCCACGCGCCCCCCGGGCTTGGTCTTCGCAAACGAAGGCTTCGCGGTCAGCCAGGCGATCGTCTTTCCGCTCGCGGTCAGCGACCGTGTCATCGAGGGGGTCATCGACGGCAACACCGCCTTCCGCATCGATCTTCCGGCCACGCCGGCGAACGTCGCCGCGCTGGTTGCAGACATCAACACCGAACTCACCGCCGCCGGTCTCGCCGCACGGCTGCAGGCAGAGGAATCGGACGCGGATGGCAGCACCGCCGGCACCGGCTGCCTGCGCCTGACATCGCAAACGGCTGGCGAGCGCTCGGCCGTGGTGATCTCGGCGGGTGCGTTCGGTGGGCTCGCTGCGACCCTTCACCTCGGTCTCGCCAACAGCGGAAGAGAGTTCACCGGCAACGCCGAGCACCGCCCATCGGTGGTCGGCGATGCGGTACCGACCAGCCTCGGCGGCGACGGCAGCAAGGGCAACGCGGTCAATCTGATCGGTAGCCAAAGCGGCAAGACCGGTATCTATGCGCTGCGCGACGTGGACCTCTTCAACCTGCTGTGCATTCCCGAAACCTATGACTTGTCCGAAGGCGAGGCCAACCCGGTGATCGCTGCGGCGGTGAGCCTGTGCGAGGAAGAGCGCGCTTTCTACATCGTCGATGCACCCAGCGTGAAGGTTCTGAGCGACGTCACCACATGGGCGGCCGGTGCAAGCCAGTCACGCAACGCGGCAGTGTATTTCCCGGCGGTGCGGATCTCGGACCCGCTCGACGGCCTGCGCGACCGGCCGATGGCGCCCTCGGGCACGCTAGCCGGCATCTACGCCCGCACCGACAGCCAGCGCGGCATCTGGAAAGCACCCGCCGGCACCGACGCCAGCCTCAACGGCGTCAGCGCAATCGACACGCCGCTTAACGACATCGAGAACGGCACCATCAACATCCGTGGCGTCAATGCACTGCGCAACTTCCCCGCCTACGGCAAGGTGGTGTGGGGCGCGCGCACCATGAAGGGTGCCGACGCCCAAGCGGACGAGTACAAATATGTGCCGGTGCGTCGGCTGGCGCTGTTCATCGAGGAGAGCCTCTACCGTGGCACGCAGTGGGTGGTGTTCGAACCGAATGACGAGCCGCTGTGGGCACAGATCCGCCTCAACGTTGGTGCGTTCATGAACAACCTGTTCCGCCAGGGCGCCTTCCAGGGCGTGAGCCCGCGCGAGGCGTATTTCGTCAAGTGCGACCGCGAGAGCACCACCCAGAACGACATCAACCTCGGGATCGTGAACATCCTGGTCGGCTTTGCGCCGCTGAAGCCGGCCGAGTTCGTCATCATCAAGCTCCAGCAAATGGCCGGACAGGTCGAAGTTTAGGGGGAACACGCCATGGCTCAGTTCAGCGTCAACGCACAACGCTTCGATCCGTACAAGAACTTCAAATTCCGGGTCAAGTGGGATGGCCGCTACGTGGCCGGCATCAGCAAGGTCGGCGCACTGAAGCGCAGCACCGATCCGGTGGAGCATCGCGAGGGTGGCGATCCGTCCACTTCGCGCAAGTCGCCCGGCCGCACCAAGTACGACGCAATCACGCTCGAGCGCGGCGTCACTCACGACACCGAGTTCGAGAAATGGGCCAACAAGGTATGGAATTTCGGCTCCGGCCTGGGGGCCGAGGTGTCGCTCAAGGACTTTCGCAAGGACATCATTCTCGAGGTCTACAACGAAGCCGGCCAGTTAGTGCTCGCCTACAAGATTTATCGTTGCTGGGTATCGGAATACCAGGCACTGCCCGACCTCGACGCCAACGCCAATGCAATCGCGATCCAGAGCATCAAGCTCGAGAATGAGGGCTGGGAACGCGACTACGAGGTTGCCGAGCCCACCGAACCGAACTTCACCGAGCCCGCGTGAATCCATGTCCGCCCTCGATCCGGCCACCCTGCTCTCGATCTGGGAACATGGCCTCGCGCGCCATCCGCTCGACCGCGCGCTGCTGTTGCTGACCCTGGCCAGCCCGGACACGCCGGTCGACGCACTCGCAGACGTCCCGCTCGGGCAGCGCAACCAGCTTTTGGTATCGCTGCGTGAGCGGCTCTTCGGCAAGTCACTGGAACTCACCGCCGAATGCCCGGCCTGCAGAGAACGGATGGAGTTCCCACTGCCTTCCGAAGCCCTGCCAGAAAAAGCGCTCGCGACCGGGTCGATCGAGGTCGGCGGCCTGCACTTCCAGTTGCCCACCACGCGCCATCTTGCCGGAATCAGCACGCTTGGCGATGCAGACGAGGCCGCGCGGGCCTTGCTACGCGCCTGCGCCAGCACACCCGAGGCATTGCCGGTAGACGAACAACTGGACATGCTACTTGCCGAAGTGGAAGCCCGGCTGGATGAGGCCGATCCGTGGGCGGACCTGTCGATCGCCCTCACCTGCCCAGTCTGCGAACATCAGAACAAGGTGCTGTTCGATCCGGGCAGCGTTCTGTGGGACGCGCTCGACGGCGAGGCGCAACACCTTCTGGATGAGGTGCATCTGCTCGCCAGCCGCTACGGCTGGAGCGAGGCCGAGATCCTGAAGCTCAGCAGCATGCGCCGCAACGCCTATCTGGCGCGAGTGCTGGCATGAACGGCCTTCTGCATCGCCTCGCCAGGCAAATCATCGGACCGCCGCCGCTGACCGCCCGTGCGCGCACCACACCGCGCTTTGCGACTCAACAAGATGTTTCGAACGCCAGTTTCAACGCTGCGCTGCCATCCGGCGATGATGCAAACCCCGCTTACCCCTCCACGGCGCCGCTCGTGGCGCGACGAAACCTGGCCCTTGAAGCGCCTCCCACGATGCCGGATCACACCCCGGCCGCACCTGCCCGGCAAGTCGGTAGCGATGACGAGCGAATTCCTCACCCGATAAAGCCGACCGCCGGCACACCGCTCGAAGTGCGCACCACCTCGACCCGGTCACCCGAAACAGTGCAGGCGCACGTAGGCGCTGAGAACCTTCCACCTACCGCCGCGCAACGGCCAGCCGCAGTAATGCCTCGAGCGCCCGATGCGCCACACAAGCTCGCCGCGTGGCCCGACGCCCTGCCCCAGTTGTTTGCCACCCAGCCACAGGCGTTTCCAAGCCAGAAAGATCGCGCGCGCGATGTCCGCAAACCGCGCACGGGCTTCGGACCTCGCGAGGCCAGCACCCCTGGAATCCGCATTGATGGCACCGAATCTGCAAACCTCGACGTGCCTGTTCAACCGAACGAGGTGCATGTTCATATCGGGCGCATCGAGGTTACCGCACTGCGGGAAGCACCGCAGCCCAAAGCGCGCGAACGCAGCGGACGCAAACCGATGTCGCTAGAAGAGTATCTGCTGCAGCGACAGAAGGGGCAGGCATGAGCACCGCACTCGCAATTGCCGGCGTCACCGCGGTATTGCGCGACCGGCTCAACGACGGCCTGGTCAACCATAATGTCGCGGGCTTGCTGGGCAACACCGTCACCGTCAGCGTGCGTTCACCGGACCGCGTCATGCCGGCCGACGGTGCCGAAACCAGCCAGCTCAACCTGTTCCTGTATCAGGTCACCCCCAACCTCGGCTGGCGCAACGAGGGCCTGCCTTCGCATGACGCGAGCGGCCGGCACCGCCTCAGCAATCCGCCGCTGGCGCTCGACCTGCACTACCTGATCTCGGCCTACAGTGGCGGCGAGCTGCACGCCGAGATCTTGCTCGGCTACGCGATGCAGCTGATGCACGAGTTTCCGGTGATCACCCGCGAAATGATCCGCATCGCGCTCAACCCGTCGCCTGACGTCGGCGCGACCCTGCCGCCGGCCCTGCGCGCGCTGGCCGAATGCGGGCTCGCGGACCAGGTCGAGCAACTGCGCATCACACCTCAGACGCTGAGCTCGGAAGAGAGCTCCAAGCTATGGACGGCGACCCTGTCCAGCTGCCGGCCGAGCGCGGCCTACCTAGTATCGGTGGTGCTGATCGAGGCCACCCGCAACACCCGCCCGACGCTGCCGGTACTGAGCCGCGGGCCGGTCAACCCGGTGACGGGACGTGATCGCGGCGTGGTGGTGAGCACCGGCATGGTGCCCCCCCTTCCGGCTATCGAAGCAGTGCTGCCGGCCGACAAGCAGCCGGTTGCGCAACTTGGTGCGCTGGTGAGCCTCATGGGACATCACCTGGACGGCGCCAACCGCGAGGTTCGCCTGGTCAACCCACGCTTCGCGATCGACGAAACCTTGGCCGCCACTGGCACCGTATCTGCGGATCAGCTGGACTTCATGATTCCGCTGGCGCGAGCGGCCGACTTTCCGGTCGGGGTTTACGAAGTGTCCGCAACGCTACTGCGGCCGCCGGAAACAGTCATTCGCGAAACCAATCGGCTCGCCTGCATCGTCGCACCCGGCATTACCAACCTGCCACAAACGATCGTCCGCGATGGCACCGACACTGCACAGCTCACGCTCGACTTCACCCCACAGTTGAGGCCGGGGCAACGGGTGAGCCTGTTGCTCGGCAGCCGCGAGATCGCCATCGCCACGCCGGCCGCACCGGTCGCCAGCCTCAATTTCACGATCGCCGACGCCGAACCGGGCATCCACCTCGCGCGCCTGCGCGTCGACGGCATCGACAGTCCGCTGGTGGATCGCGCAGCGACGCCCCCGCAGTTTTTGCCGGTCGCGGTGACAGTCACATGAACGCGCCGCGCGACCTCGACTGGGTCAGTGCCAACCAGCAATTGCTCGTGGCCGAGTTCGCACGCCTGCGCGCACTGCTCGGCGAGACCGATTGCGAACCCAAGGGCACACAAGCAAACGACGAATTGGCCACGGCACGCCAGCACATGTTTGCGCCAGCCGCGATCGACCATCTGGCGAGCCTGTTCGGCCTCAGCCCGTTCGAGCGCGATGTGCTGCTGCTGTGTGCCGGGGTCGAAATGGACGCGCGCATCGCGGCGCACTGTGCCCAGGCCCGCACGCAACCACAGGGCCCGTGGGCAAGCTTCGGTCTAGCACTGGCAGTGCTGAATGATCCGCACTGGAGCGCGCTCACCCCTCAGGCCCCGCTGCGGCGCCTGCGGCTGGTGGAGCTCGACGAATCGGCCGGACTCACCCGCGCGCGCCTGCGCATCGACGAGCGGGTCTTGCACTACATCGGCGGTCTGAATCAGCTCGACCCCCGCCTGCAGGCGATGATCGAGCCGATCGACAAGCCCGGCATGATGAGCCCAGCCCACCGCGCTGCAGCCGAAGACTTGGGTGCACGCCTGGCATGCAGCAGCACGCAGCCCGGGCCGGTGCTGCTGAGCGGCGACGACGCCCTCGGGCAGCAGGATGTCGCCGCCACGATTGCACATCGCCTGGGCATGCGCCTGTTCCGCCTGCATGCCGCCGAGATTCCCTCAGCCGCACATGAACAGGCGGCGCTGGCCTCACTCTGGTTACGCGAAGCGGCGCTACTCGGTGGGGCCCTGCTCATCACCCATGACGATGGTGACGCCTTGCCCGCGCTGAGCCGCTTCATTGCCCGACTGGACGATTGCGTGCCCGGCGCCGGGCTGACCCTCACCGCCGGCCGAGTTTTCCCCAACCTCGAGGTCGCCGCCGAACGGCTGCAGGTAAACCGTCCCGATGCCGGCGAACAGCGCCAACTGTGGCAGCAGGCGCTTGGCCCACATACCACGGTGCTCGATGGAACCATCACGTCGCTGGCCGGCCAGTATCGCCTCGGCGCACGCCGCATCGCGCAAATCGCCAGGGATATCGCCCATGGCGACAGCGATCGCGCGGCGAGCGACCCCGATGCCAATGCAAGGTGGCTACACCGGGCCTGCCACTTCAATGGGGCAGAGATGCCCGATCTTGCCCAGCGCATCATTCCCCATGGGGACTGGACACAGTTGATCCTGCCGGCTGCGCAACGCCAGACACTCGAGCAGATCGCCATCCACGCCAAGCATCGACTGACGGTACTGCATGACTGGGGTTTTGCCAGCCAAAGCGCGCGCGGGCTGGGCATTGCAAGCCTGTTCTGGGGCGACTCCGGCACCGGCAAGAGCTTCGCCGCCGAGGTTCTGGCGCACAGCCTGGGCCTCGCGCTATACCGTATCGACCTGTCTGCGGTGGTCAGCAAATACATTGGCGAAACCGAAAAGAACCTGCGCAGACTCTTCGATGCCGCCGAGTCGCTGGGTGCGGTGCTGCTCTTCGACGAGGCCGATGCCCTGTTCGGCAAGCGCAGCGAGGTGCGCGACAGCCACGACCGCTATGCCAACATCGAGGTCAGCTATCTGCTGCAACGCATGGAAGCCTATTGCGGCATCGCCATCCTCACCACCAACCACAAAGCGGCACTGGACACCGCCTTCGCCCGCCGGCTGCGCTTCATCGTGCACTTCCCGTTCCCGGACACCGCACAGCGCGAGGCGATCTGGCGCACCACCTTCCCGGCCGGTGTGCCACTCGGGCAACTGGACTACACCCGGCTCGCGAACCTCGCCGTACCCGGCGGCACGATCCGCAATATCGCCCTCACCGCCGCGTTCCTTGCGGCCGAGGCCGGCGCGCCGATCAGCATGGCGCAACTGCGCCACGCCGCACACCTCGAGGCGGCAAAGCGCGACAAGCCTTTTTCCGACGCCGAGACAAGGGGGTGGGCATGAACAGCGTCCATATCTACATCGACCGTCTGGTGTTGAACGGTATCGATCGTCTCGACGTCGAGACCATCACCCACGCCTTCGAGTCGGAACTTCAACGCCTGCTGTCCGACCCACATGCACGCGCCGCCGCCATCACCGGGCAGCCGCGGGTCGATGCCGGATCGGTCAGGGTCGGCGCCCCAGGCGGTGCCGGGCTTGGCACCGCGGTCGCTGCAAACATCGCCCGGAGCCTGCTGCCATGAGCATGCTGACCAGCCTCCGCACCTCAGCGGCCGCTCCGCCGGTCGGCAGTCTGCTGCAACGCAAGTGCAGCTGTGGCGCCAACGCATCTGACATCACCGGCC
>JAEUNS010000292.1 GCA_016790005.1 Zoogloeaceae bacterium | reverse complement strand
ATTCTCTACCTCCCAGTGACTGCGGTAGTAAGCGCGCTCGGTACTGGTACGATCGCCGATCGTACGCACGCGCTCAGGCACGGAAAACTGGCCACACCCTTCCAGTCCTCGCCCTTGTAAAGGCGGTCGACGCCGTCTTTCCATTGCTTCCCGCGCGGCGAGCCCTCTTGCCGTCGATCGCCACGACCGTATCATGGGCGAGTGTCGGCACCACCATGCCCACCCAGCGCCTGAACGCAGCATCAAACTCCTCCGGCGATCATGCCGAACACCCGCCCAATCGTGTCATGAGAAGGGATGCCATGTTCAAGCTTCATAAAACCCCTCGATCACTCGATCTTGGCCATGGCCCAAGTTGTCTGCATGCCGTCAGGTTGGTCTGAATCGGAGGTCGGCGAGCAGTCGCGCCCATGCGATGGGGCTAATTTCGGGCATCTGTCCAAGGGCATGCCGCAATATGTCGAGTGCTTCGTAGTCACGCGAATCATGACGCAGAAGCGGGCTTAACGTGCTTAGCGTCTCTTGGTATCGTCCGGCGCTCAGATGCAGTTGGGCGAGCGACCGATGAGCGATGCCCGGCGGTTGCTCCCGCTGAACGGCATGGGTAAGAAATTCGAAGCCGATGTCAGCTTCGCCCTGCGCCTGAGCGAGGCGGGCGATGTGATAATAGGGGCCCCAGTGGGTACTGCCTGCAGTGACTAATTCCTGCAGCATTGTGAAGGCACCGTTCACTTCGCCCTGCTCGAGAAGACGCACAGCAGTTGCCAGGTTGATCTCATCCGTATTCGCACCTACTTCGTGCGAAGCCTGGGCGGCTGTGGTGATATCGGGCTCTGCCGGTGAGGCGTCGTGCACCTTCTTGATCCGGATCTTCCGGCTGCTCACTTGCATGAGGCCGGGTGGTCCCATTTGTGGGGGCTTGGGTGAACACAGGATTTCGACGCTCATGGTGGCAGGGCGAGCGGACTCGGAGTCTTTCAATACGCCTGGCCCATGCTTGTCGACCAATGCATCAAGGATCAGATTAAGGGTGTGCTCGGGATCGAAGCGCTCCACCTGTGGGGTGGCAGCGCACGGAGGTGCCGCAAGATGCTCGGGAAAGTCACCGTAACTGCTGAGTATGCAACCCGGCAGACCGGACAGAAACTCGCGCTGCATGCCGCTGGGCAAATAGTCCTCTATTAGGTTGATGACCGGTGTGCCCATTAAAGACGCTTCGACAGAAATGCTGCTGATACTGTTTGAAACGATCAGCCGGGAATCGAGTATGACGTCACCGGCCGCTGTTTCCGCCGGAATCACAACTGCTCCCTGCGCGGAAAAGTACTCCTCGAATTCGTCGTGTCCCGGCCAATCCGGAAACTTGATGGCCGTTCCGCAGGCGAGGATGGGTGCGAGCTTGTCGTACGTGCCGGCAACACCCAGGCGGCCCTTGTGCGCGCAGATGTCCGAAAACAGTAGCGCACTGTCGTAGCGGCGATCCTCGGCAGGACGATACTCGTTGCGGTAGCCGATCCAGCCTACCGTAAGTAGTCTGTGCGGACGAGGCTGGTAGCCGAAGTAGCGTGTCGGCCACAGAACCAGGTCGAAGCCGGACAACTGCGCTGGCTCATTTATTACCAGCGGTGTGGACAGATCATGTGGGTAGAAGGCAGAGAGCAGCGGGGGGCAATGATAGAGAAGTTCAAGAAACGCATTATCAATATGTATGTCGGGGTAAAAGTCGCCGAGAATACGTTCGTCGCGGGTGAAGTGGGCTGAGGTCAGAAGGATGAACGGCCTGCTGGCCAGACGCTCCAGTTCTGCACGTTTGTCAAGTCCAGCCTCTGGCAGTACCACAACCTCGTGGCCGCGCTGGCGAAGGAAGCCGGCAAAGTCGCGGAATATGTTCTCTGATCCATAACCCCATATGACGAATAAGGGCTTTATCACAGGCATGAAGGCGGCTCCTGGTGTGCGGGAGCAATGCGGAATGAGGCGCTGGGGATCTTCGATGCGATCAGAAACAGTGTGCCGGTGCCGACTTCGCTCAGTTCTGGGGGGGCTGTAAGGACGTAGAAACCGTGGATCTCATGGTAACGGGTGACATAAGCTTCCGCTTTGCTCTCCAGCAATCGGGATACTTCTGTGAATCCTGCGCGGTGAGTGCGAAGGCGCGCTTCGTCTTCCTGCCAGTCCTCGGTTCTGATAGAAAACAGCAACCGCTCCCTGACCCGTTCGCTGATGCGCTCCAGTGCCCCTTGGCAATGCAGAAGGAGACTGGAAAGGTAGGGGTCGGGCACCCATACGAGATCGCAGCCAATCAAATGAAGTACCGCAGACTCGATGTCGCCGGGAAGTGTCTGTGATTCGCTGTCGCCTGAGTTGGTGCGATGAAAGAGCGTAAATGGCCCATTGATGGCGTGCAGCCGTACTTCGAGCATTTGGCTAGCGCTTGCTGCCTCAATCAGATCGGGGTACTCACAGCAGGTGGTAGTCAGCACGCCGATGCTCTTGTCTCGTAAGTCGAGACTCATCAACTGGCGATATCGGATAAACGCGGGGTTGAGGAACTGCGGTGATGGTGGGGGATAGAAAGCTGACTCGATGCTGCGGTGAACCGCGGCAAGGTGTTGTTGGTCATCCTGTTCTGGATCACGGTTGCGGAGGCCGTAAGGCATCACGATACCGGCAGGAGGGCGAGCACCTTGTTCCGTTCGCTCCAGAGTTTGCGACAGCGTCTCGTGAGACTGGCGCAGCGCCTTCAGTTCATCGGCTTGAGCGGCGAGTAGTTGAGCCAGGCGCTGAAACTCCACTTTTAGAAATTCTTGAGTGCGCAGTGTTTCCAGCAGCAGCGGGTCAGTCTGGGGTGCATCATTCATGGTCGGTCATTGGGTGCATCAGTTGGCGCGTGCGAACTCGAACCACCAGACGGCGGTGTCGGGACGGTGTTGATAGAGCGATGATGATCGGCGCAATGCCCAACCGTTTTGCGCCATGAATGCGATGGTTTCGGATTCGGTGCGGTAATAGGCGGTGTAGGTTTCACCGAGTTCGGCCGAAAAGTAGTTGATCAGATTGATCCGTTTGTCCGTGGAAATGGATGCACGCATCAGGACTTGTGAATCCCGGTGTGTGTACCGATTGACGTTGAAGAGCATGCGTTCGAGCTGGACATCGTCGAGGTAGGGTGTGATGCCCGAAAGCAGAACGATGTCGAACAAGTCCTTGGTCATGAAGTCGGTGACGTCGACGACGTGAAGCATTGCGTGAGGAGCCACCTGCGCGAGCTTACGCCTTGCAATCGCGACCAACTCTTCAGCGAAGTCGACCCCGGTGATGCGTTCGAACCCATGGGCAAGCTCCATGAGATGGCGACCGTCACCACAACCGAGATCAATGAGGCTATGTGAGCTGTACTTAAGCGCGGTTTCCTCGATCAGCGCTGCTTCGCGCGCGGTCTGCTGGCGCACCAGTTCCTGGTCGCCGCCGAAGCTGCCAAGTGTGGTGACTCCCGCAGGCAGGTCAGCTTCCTTGGCTGCGCGAGAGGCCCAGAAACTCTTCAGACGGGACCGCACCGCGGTGGACGAGACACGTGCAGTACGTGGAATGCGCGCGATCCGGATGCCCGCCCGCACACAGTAGTCGAGAGTCTTCAACTGCTCGGGATAGCGGGGGTCGGAGCCGTATTCTTCGCCACAGGCAAAGACGTCGATACTCAGCGCAGCGAGCAGAGGTCCCTGGAAAATGCTGGAATAACTGACCACTTCCTTCACGAAGTGTAGCTGCTCGATGAGCGCGACGCGTTCTGGTAAAGGTGTGACGAGTTCAATATGCTTCTGCCGCTCGACCGCTCGATCCTCCTGAACGGCGACCACGAGTTCATCGCCCTCCCGGCTTGCTGACAACAGGTAATTTAGATGCCCAATATGGAAGACATCGAAAACGCCGGGTGCAAATACTCTGGTCATGCAGGTGCTCCTTGATGTGTCCATGCGCCAGCGGCATTCCGGTTGCTTAGGGAAACGCGCTCAAGAGAGAGCTTTTTCCGACAGAGAAAGTATCTCTTAGCCTTGTAGCAATTGCAAAACTTGCTGCGGCAAGGCGTTGACCTGGGCCAGCGTTGCGGTATAGGCCTGCTGCAGGATCTGCAAGCGGGTAAGGTTGGCAGTTTCCGCGGCGAAGTCGGTGTCGCGAATGCGGGATCGAGCGGCGGACAGATTCTCGGACGAGGTCTGGAGGTTTGAGATCGTCGTTTCGAAGCGGGCGGGCACATTATCCAGTCGCCATCCTCGTCTGCGAGCAGGGCCAGGCTGAGTTTGCCCTCCGGGTTGAACAATCTCGATGACATCACTGTGGATGCGTTCTTGTCAGCGATCCTCGGCTACCCAGACACGGACGTCGCTATGGTCTTCGCATCGGAGTCGGCAGGGTTCGAGTTCGTGCAGTTCCCAAGTGTTGCCGGTGCTGCGGTGGTAGTGCTCGATGCATTGCTTGTCCGGGTCGATCAGAATGAACTCACGCAGCGAGGAAATGCGCCGGTAGGCGGCGAACTTGTCGCCGCGATCGTAGGCGGCGGTGGTGGGGGAGAGCACTTCGACGACCACGATGGGCGCGCGCATCATGTATTCGGCTTGGTGGTCGGTGGGGTCGCAGGTGACGAACACGTCGGGGTAGAAATAGGCGTGGTCGGCGTGGGCCTGGAGCTTCAGGTCGGCCATGTAGGTGCGGCACGGGTATTCTCCAGCACTCTGTCCAGGGCGGCAAAGACGTTGCCGGAGACGGTGACGTGCCTGCGGCTGGCGCCGCCCATGGCGAAAGTCTCGCCATGGAAATACTCGTGTCTGCCGGGCTGTTCGGCTCCCCAGGCGAGGTAGTTGGTGGCGGAGAAATGCGGTGCGGGCTGGGGCGGGGCCATGGTGGCGCTCCGGGCGATGGGCATGTGACCGATTATGGCCGCGGGGTGCAGCGCTTGTCCATGCTGCGCTCTGCGCAGACTTCTGGGCAAGAGGACATTTTGTATCGACGGTGGAGTGAGACGAAGTGGTGATTCGGCGCTACATCCAAGACCAGGTGAAGGAGGACGGGCGGTTGGGGCCGCTCAACATGGTGTGCGCGTGGCCACCTGCTGGTGGTGCAACACGATGCCCGGCGGCTATCACTCTAATTCGCATAGCGCAGTAGGGGCGGCACCGGGCAGTCGAGTGCCTTGGTGACTGCTCGCAGCAGTTCCGCCTCGGCCACCGTCACTTTGCCGTCGTGGAGTACCACGGTTGCACAGGCTTCAACCATTTTCTTGCGAAACGTGGGCTTGCAGGCTGCGAGATGGCCGAGAATCCGGTCCAGGGCCTTGGTGCCGAGCTTGCGGGTATCCGGCATCTCCCATGGCGGGTCGAGGGGTGCTACGAGCGTGGCGGCGGTGAATGCCGCGCGGGTGTCATCGGCGTCACCATGCCCCGCGCGGGCGAGCAGCGCCAGCAGCGCGGCGCTGTCGGTCTTCAGCGACGACAGCGAAACCATCGCAGGACGGATGGCGCCTCGGTCGGCAAGCCCGTCATGCACCAGGCGTCGCAGCACGTATTCGAACAGGCTGGTACGGTCGTCGCTTTCGATCAGCGCATCGATGGTGCTCAGGATCTGCTGGCGCGCCGGCGCTGACAGCTCTTTGAGTGCCGGCAGAGAAAGATCGGTGACCGGCAGACGGTAGCGCGGGCCCGCCTGCCACAGCCATTCGGCATGGGCATGGCTTGCCTCGCGCGTGCTGCGCCCGAAGTCGGCCTCCACCCGCTCGAGCTGGTTTGCGCGATGGACTTCCTGCTCGCTCAGAAGCAGCGCAAACAACACCGCCGCGGCGCCGCCCGGCTGGTGGATTGCATCGATGAGCGAAGCGGGCAGGGCTTCGATGAGCGTGTGGGTGTGAGCCACATGCGCCGGTGCAAAATCGCCGACTGATGCCGAGAAGCCCGAGACCGTGAGATTGTCGAAAGTGGCAACGGCAGGTGGTGCCTGATTTGTGCTTGACGGTCCGGCCTTGGGCGTGGCGGCTTGCATCATGGCCGGATCGAAGTCGGCATCGATGCGTTTGATCCGGGTTTCGAGCGGCGGGTGGGTTGCGAAGAGCGAGGCCATCTTCGCGCCTGTACTGAAGAACATGTGGCTCGCTTCTTCGGCGCGTGGATGCTGGATGTTCGAGCCGATGCCGCCAATCTTCTTGAGCGCGCCCACGAGCCCGGTCGGGTTGCGGGTGAACTGTATTGCGGCGGCGTCGGCGAGGTATTCACGCTGGCGTGAAACGCCCGCCTTGATGAGCTTGCCGAACAGGACGCCAACCGAACCGATCACGATCAGCACCAGGCCCATCGCGAGTAGTGGCGCGCCGCCCTTGTCCGAGCCGCGCGCGCTGCGCAGCAGTACCCGCCCGGCGAGCGTGAGCAGCAAGATGCCGTGCAGCACGCCGATCAGGCGCAGGTTGAGGCCCATGTCGCCATTTAGGATGTGACTGAACTCGTGTCCGATCACGCCCTGCAATTCGTCGCGCGAGAGCTGTTCGAGGCTGCCACGCGTCACCGCTACGACGCCCTCGCTGGGGCGTGCGCCGGCCGCGAACGCATTGATGCCGTGTTCTGCATCGAGGACGTACACGGGTGGCGACGGAATGCCCGCGGCGATCGCCATTTCGTCCACGACATTGATCAGGCGGCGTTCGAGCGGGTCGGTGCTGGCTCTTGGCACCAGCCGCCCGCCCAGCTCTGCGGCCACCGCTGCGCCGCCGCCGCGCGCCAGGTTGAAGATCTTGAACAGCGAGCCAAGGAGGATGAAGCCACCGACCGCAAGCGCGGTGGTGATCAGCACCTCAGGATTCCACAGCTCGATCGCCGCAGTGTCGTAGCTGCCTTCGGTCGTGCCCAGTCCGAAGATGACGATGGCGGCGAGATAGACAGAACCGATCACCCCGATCACCGCGAGCACAAACCAGCCAACCAACCTGCGGCTGTTGCGGCGAGCGAGATCCTGTGCGGCGAAGAAGTCCATTTGACCGCTGTCTAAACCGGATCAGCTGAAATCGACCTTGACCACCTCGCGTGCGGCCACGTCGGTCATCGTCCATTGCTCGGCTTCCTTGAAGCCGAAATTGTTTGCGACCAGCGAATCGGGGAAGGACTCGCGCTTGATGTTGTAGGCGGTGACAGCGTCGTTATAGGCCTGACGGGAGAACGCGATGCGGTTCTCGGTGCTCGCGAGCTCTTCCTGTACCTGCATCATGTTCTGGTTGGCCTTGAGGTCCGGATAGGCTTCGGCAAGCGCGAAGAATCGCGTCAACATGCC
>JAEUNS010000266.1 GCA_016790005.1 Zoogloeaceae bacterium | reverse complement strand
TGCGACCATGTTCGAGATGTCGTGATGCGCGCGAAAGTGCGCGACGATGGTCGGGATGGCGGTAAGGTGATCCACCGGCACGCTGAAGAACCCATGCACCTGGTCGGCATGCAGATCCATGGTCAACACCCGGTTGGCGCCCGCGGTGACGAGCATGTCGGCGATCAGGCGCCCGGTGATCGAGATACGCGGCGCATCCTTCTTGTCGGAGCGTGCATACGAGTAGTAGGGAATCACCGCCGTCACCCGCCGGGCTGACGCGCTGCGCAACGCGTCGAGCGTGATCATGAGCTCCATGATGTGATCGCTGGCTGGCTGGGTGAAGGGTTGCACCACGAACACATCGCGCTCGCGCACGTTTTCGCGGATCTGTACGTGCAGGTTGTCGTTTGAAAAACGCGAGATCTCGAGCGGGCTGGGTTCGAGCCCAAGGCAGGCGCAGATTTCGGCCGTGAGCGCGGGGTTGGCATTGCAGGCGAAAATCCGGAGGGCGTCTTTCATGGGCGTGTCGGTCGTGAGAGAGTGATTGAGGGTGTGACGCCCGAGGGCTTGCCGATGTCGGTTGCGTCATTGTATCGCGTCGGCGTGGCTGGGGCGGACGCGTGTCACCGCAGTGCAACAAGGGTGTTGTCGGTGATGGTGGAAGATCGGGCGGAGGTGGGGCCGGGGGCGGTCAATACTTGTTAGAATTCAGGCTTCCGCCGCCGATCAAGCTCGCGCGGCGTCATTTTTTGGCCGATTCCAATGACCAGCACCCCTTATCCTCCCGAACTTCTGCGCGATGTCGCCAAGCGCCGTACCTTCGGCATCATCTCCCACCCGGATGCGGGCAAGACCACGCTGACCGAGAAGCTGCTGCTTTACGGCGGCGCGATCCAGATGGCGGGTACGGTCAAGGCGCGCAAGAGCTCCCGCCATGCCACCTCAGACTGGATGGAGGTCGAGAAGCAGCGCGGCATCTCGGTGACCAGTTCGGTGATGCAGTTCGATTATCAGGGCCATACCATCAATCTGCTCGACACCCCGGGCCACCAGGATTTCTCCGAGGACACCTATCGGGTGCTGACCGCGGTCGACGCGGCGGTGATGGTCATCGACGCGGCCAAGGGGGTCGAGGCGCAGACCATCAAGCTGCTCGAGGTCTGTCGTCTTCGCAATACGCCGATCATCACCTTTGTGAACAAGCTCGACCGTGAAGTACGCGACCCCTTCGAGTTGCTGTCCGAGATCGAGGATGTGCTCAAGATCGAGTGCGCGCCGATCACCTGGCCAGTCGGTTCCGGCAAGGCGTTTCGCGGGGTGTATCACCTGATGGAAGACCGGGTGCTGCGCTTCGCCGCCGGCGAAGAAAAGCGCACCGAGGCCGAAGTGATCAGCGGCATCGCCAACGCCCAGCTCGACGAATTGTTCCCGATGGAAGTGCGCCAGTTGCGCGACGATGTCGACCTGATCGCCGGTGCTTCGGCGCCGTTCTCGCTGGGCGACTTTCTCGCCGGCAAGCAGAGCCCGGTGTTCTTCGGCTCGGGTATCAACAACTTCGGGGTGCAGGAGATCCTGCAGGCACTCATCGACTGGGCCCCGCCGCCGCAACCGCGCGATGGCGGCCTGCGTATGGTGCAGCCGGCCGAAGCGGGCTTTTCGGGCTTCGTGTTCAAGATCCAGGCCAATATGGACCCGAAGCATCGCGACCGGATTGCGTTTTTCCGCATCTGCTCGGGGCGCTACATCTCGGGCATGAAGCTGCGCCATGTGCGTATGGGGCGCGAGATGAAGCTCGCCAATGCGCTCACCTTCATGGCCAACGAGCGGGTGCTGAAGGAAGACGGCGTGGCCGGCGACATCATCGGTATCCACAACCACGGCCAGTTGCAGATCGGTGACACCTTGACCGAAGGTGAGGCCCTCGGCTTCAAGGGCATTCCGTATTTTTCGCCCGAACTCTTTCGGGCCGCGCGGCTGCGTGATCCGCTCAAGACCAAGCAATTGCAGAAGGGCTTGCAGGAGCTCGGCGAGGAGGGCGCCATTCAGGTGTTCGAGCAGGAGGGCGGCAACATGCTGCTGGGCGCGGTGGGGCAGCTTCAGTTCGAGGTGGTCGCGCAGCGCCTGAAGGATGAGTACAAGGTCGATGCGATCTTCGAGGCAGCCGAAATCTACACCGCGCGCTGGCTGACCTTCCCGGACGAGGTGACCCGGCGCAATTTCGAGCGCGAGCAGTTCATGCGGGTGGGCAAGGATGTCGACGGCAACCCGGTGTATCTCGCCAGCACCCGTTACAACCTCGATGTGACCCGTGAAAAATGGCCCAAGGTGGGCTTTCATGCAACCCGCGAGCACGGGCAGGTGCTCGGCTGAACCCGGTGCGGGCGGCAGTGGTCTGATCGGGCATGGACAAACCGGACCCCACTCAACGCCGCCTCGGCCGCGGCATGATCGCGATTGCCTGGATCGTCGCGCTTGGGCTGCTATGGATGGCGTTCGAGGATGTGCTCGAGCGCGGGCACAACCCCAATCGCGATCTCAGCGTCGTCGGGAGCGGCACCGAGCTGGTGTTGAAGCGCAACCGCTTCGGTCACTATGTCGCACCGGGCACGATCAATGGTCAGGCCGTGACATTTCTGCTCGACACCGGCGCCACCCAGGTATCAGTGCCGGCTCACCTGGGGCAGGCGCTGGGCTTGCGTGCCGGCGCCCCGGCCCAAGTGATTACCGCCAACGGTGCGGTCACCGTGCGTGCCACCACCATCGACGACCTGCGTCTGGGGCCGTTCAGGGTGAGCGGCGTGCGTGGCCATCTCAACCCTGGCATGCGCGACGATCAGATCCTGCTCGGCATGAGTGTGCTCAAGCAACTGGAGTTCACCCAGCGCGGCGACACCCTCACACTGCGCGTGCATGGTGGCTGAGCGGGCCCGGATGGGCCCGCAGGCGCTTACTGCCCGCCCATGTCCGAGGGGTCGAACGGCAGGCCATTCACGGTGAGCGCACCGCCCTTGAACGCAAAACGGGTGCTCAGGATGCCGGCCTCGCGCTTGAGGTAACCCTGGGCCGCGAGGGCCTCGACCTGCTGGGCGAACATCTCGGTCATCATTTGCGCGTCTTCTTCCGATTCCGCCTCGTTCGCCTGGATCTGTGCCAGCAGCTTTTCGGGCAGCGACAGCTCACCGCTGGCGTCGAGTTTCTGGATCATCGCGAACGGGTTGTTCGTCTCTTCGGGTGTGAGCCCGTCAAACCGGGCGCGCGCCGCGATCTGCGCATTGCCATGCGGGGTCGAGAAGCTGAGCCGGTCCAGCCCCAGTTCGGGGTTATGGCCGAGCAGCGCGAGCGCGGGTTCTGCCAGCGGCTCGAACAGCACCGAGGGGTCTTCGGCCGCGGCAGCCTGGATCGACGCGTTGCTGTATATCTCCATCATCTTGGCATGCAGCGTGGCGGCAGTGCGGGCATGGACATTTCGCAGCGAGATGTCGTAATGGGCCGGCCCGAAATTCTGGTCCCCAACCTTCAGCGTGTCTGCGCCGAGCTTCATCACGACGTCAATGAACTCGCCTCGGGCGGGGATGGCGACATCGTAGCTCATGCGCTCGAACAGTACCGGCTGGGTCTGGGCGTCGTCATTCTCGAACGGCGCCACGGCCACGCTGTCGATGTTCATCTTCATTGTGCCGACATAGAACATCGGCTGGTCGTTGAAGAGGCGCTTCTGATCGGCACTCAGGCGCATCCCCGAGAACTTCAACAGGCCCTCACCCTGGCGGACCTCAAGATTGGGCATGTCCGCGGTCAGGGTGTAGGCATCCATGCCACGCGCGAAATCGACGCTTGCACTCAGGCCGGCCCAGCTCAGCTGGCCGGCGGCGCCCACGGCGTCGGGCGGTAGCTCGACCGTGAAGGGCGGGCTCGCCAGGCGCGCAATGCCGCCGCCGCCAAAGCCGTAGGTGGTCTGGATCTCGATTAATTCCTTGTCGCCGAGAACCTTGGCGATTTCGGCACGTACCTGTTCGCTGAAGATCAGGCGCGAGTCGGCGACGCCCGCTGCGACCTTGCTGAAATGGGGCAGCGGGCCATGCGCGATATCGGTCTTGACGGTGAGTTTCAGCGCTTCGCCAGGAATGTCGATCGGCTCGGCTTCGCTCCCGCTGCTCATGGCCTGCAGCCATTCGCGCGAGATCTCGAGATTGACGGTTTCGGTGGCGCTGTAAATGCCCCGCTGATAGTCGCGGCTTGTGACATTGAGATAGGGCAGGTTGGCGACCTGTCGATATTGCTCTTCGTGAGCCGACTCGATCATTTTGCCGAGCCACCAGGACGAGGCGGGGTAGGCGATGACGGCGGCCGCAACGATGACGAGGCCAGTTTTCTTGCTCATGCTTGCTTGTTCCTGATGAAATTCGCGACGGGGTGATTGCTGCGTGATGAGTGAGGAGGGGCGTAGGGGTGCTATGCCGGCACGCCCTCAAGCGCAGGGCTTCAGTATTGAAACCGAGCGCCCGCGATGATAGATGTAAACCCCCTGAATGCCTACTGCCATGGGGGTGTTTGTAGAGAACAAATAAACTGTCCGGACTTGTAGCAAGTGATCTGTCCGGTCTCATTGTTCGCCAAGGAGGTGGCGATGAGACGGACGGAGTTGCTACAGGAGATTCGGGCGATGCGATTCGAAGAGGCGTATTCAGGGTG
>JAEUNS010000194.1 GCA_016790005.1 Zoogloeaceae bacterium | reverse complement strand
GAGGTGCGTTACCTGATCAATCCGACCGGGCGCTTCGTGATCGGCGGCCCCCACGGCGACTGCGGCCTCACCGGCCGAAAGATCATCGTCGACACCTATGGCGGCGCGGCCCACCATGGCGGCGGTGCTTTCTCGGGCAAGGACCCCTCCAAGGTCGACCGCTCTGCCGCCTATGCCGGCCGCTATGTAGCCAAGAACGTGGTCGCGGCAGGCCTCGCGGACAAATGCGAGGTTCAGGTCGCCTATGCGATCGGCGTCGCCAAGCCGGTTTCGCTGATGGTCAATACCTTCGGTACGGGCAGGATCAGCGACGATCGGATCGTCGAGCTCATTCGTGCTCATTTCGATCTGCGCCCCAAGGCCATCATCCAGACGCTCGACCTGCTGCGTCCGATCTACGCCAAGACCGCCGCGTATGGTCACTTCGGCCGCGACGAACCCGAGTTCACCTGGGAAAATACCGACAAGGCCGCGCAACTTCGGGCCGACGCGGGACTCTGAGCAAACAATCCAAACCACCCGGCCACTGATCGCCATGCTCAACCAAGTACTGTTCTTCGTCCTCGGTCTCGTTACCCTGGTGGTGAGCGCCGAATTGCTGGTGCGGGGCGCTTCGCGTTTTGCGCTGTCGTTGGGGGTCTCCCCGCTGGTGGTCGGTCTCACAGTCGTCGCGTTCGGCACCAGCGCACCCGAAATGGCGGTTTCGGTCGGGGCTGCGCTTGCCGGCAACCCCGATTTGGCGGTGGGCAACGTGGTCGGCAGCAACATCGCCAACGTTTTGCTGATCCTGGGCATCTCGGCGATCATCGCGCCGCTGGTGGTCAACGAGCAGATCATCCGCCAGGAGATCCCGATCATGATCGGTTCGGCTGCGCTGATGGTGGTGATGGCGCTCGATGGCAATATCAGCAGAGTCGAGGCCGGAGTGCTATTTGCGCTGGTGATCGGCTACACGGTTTTCCTGGTCAGGCAATCGCGACAGGCGACCCGCGCCACCAACGATGAATTCGCGGAAGACATGCCGGCCGACTCCGACTGGGATCGCCACTGGTCGGTGCAACTCGGGCTGATCGTCGTGGGCCTGGTCGGGCTCGTTCAGGGTTCGGACTGGCTGGTCGGGGCCGCAATCGCCTTTGCCCAGGCGTTCGGCGTGAGCGACCTGGTGATCGGGCTCACGGTGGTCGCAGTCGGCACCTCGATGCCGGAGATCGCCACCTCGATCATCGCCGCGATCCGTGGGCAACGCGATATCGCGGTCGGCAATGTCGTCGGCAGCAACGTCTTCAATATTTTCGGCGTGATCGGGGTTACCGGACTGGTGTCCACCGCCGGCATTCCAATCTCGGAGACCGCCCGCAGCTTCGATTTGTGGGTCATGCTGGCGGTTGCCTTTGCATGCCTGCCGATCATGGCCACCGGTCGCGAGATCGCGCGCTGGGAAGGCGGGGTTTTTCTGGCTTACTACGCGTCGTATACCGCCTATCTTGTGCTGTCTGCGCAGCAGCATGCCTTCCTTCCGACATTCTCGAACATCATGACCGGCTTCGTAATGCCCTTGACCGTGATCGTGCTGATCCTGAAGGTGATGCAACACAATGGCAAGGCAGGCGCAGGGGTATAGTGCTTGTGGCTTGTATCTGCGGGTGAAAACTCAGGCACTCCGATTACTCGGAGCCGTTATCGCGACAATTGACCGTTGCCGGGAGTCTGATAAACTCCCGAAACTTTCCGAGGAGCGCTGCGAGGCGTCGGGTTTCAAATCCCGCCCCCAGGCTCGGAACCCGCTAGGTGCAATACCGGCGGTTTGATCCAACTGCGCTCACCTGACCAACCCTGCCGGGTTCGGGATGAAGGGTGAGCAGCGAACGCAGTGCCCCACTTCCCCCCCGGCCATAGCATGGAGTTATTCATGAACGCTGTGGCTGACAAGACTTTCACCGATTACGCCGTTGCCGATCTTTCCCTGGCCGAATGGGGCCGCAAGGAGATCCGCATCGCCGAAACCGAGATGCCGGGCCTGCTCGCAATTCGCGACGAATACACGGCAAGCCAACCCCTGAAAGGCGCGCGCATCACCGGTTCGCTGCACATGACGATCCAGACCGCGGTGCTGATCGAAACCCTGGTGGCACTTGGCGCCGAAGTACGCTGGGCCTCGTGCAACATCTTTTCGACCCAGGACCACGCCGCGGCGGCAATTGCTGCCAAAAGCATCCCGGTGTTCGCGATCAAGGGCGAATCGCTGAGCGATTACTGGGACTACACCCACCGCATCTTTGAATGGCCGACCCTGGGCAACGAGGCGGTCTACTCGAACATGATTCTCGACGATGGTGGCGATGCGACCCTGTTGCTGCATCTGGGCGCGCGTGCCGAGAAGGATCTTGGCGTGATCGCAAAGCCCAGCTCGGAAGAAGAGACGGTGCTGTTTGCCGCGATCAAGGCAAAACTCGCAAGCGATCCGACCTGGTACTCGACCCGCCTCGCCCAGATCAAGGGCGTGACCGAAGAAACCACGACCGGCGTGCATCGCCTGTATCAGATGCATGCCCGGGGCGAACTCAAGTTCCCGGCAATCAACGTCAACGACTCGGTCACCAAGAGCAAGTTCGACAACCTCTACGGCTGCCGCGAATCACTGGTCGACGGCATCAAGCGTGCGACCGATGTGATGATCGCCGGCAAGGTTGCGGTGGTGTGCGGCTACGGCGATGTAGGCAAGGGTTCGGCCCAGGCGCTGCGGGCGTTGTCGGCCCAGGTGTGGGTGACCGAGATCGACCCGATCTGCGCGCTCCAGGCCGCGATGGAAGGCTACCGGGTGGTCACGATGGAATACGCTGCCGACAAGGCCGACATCTTCGTCACCACCACTGGCAACTTTCATGTCATCACCCACGACCATATGGTGCACATGAAGGACCAGGCGATCGTGTGCAACATCGGCCATTTCGACAACGAGATCGATGTGGCCTCGCTCGAACAATACGAGTGGGAAGAAATCAAGCCGCAGGTCGACCATGTGATCTTCCCGTCGGGCAGGCGCATCATCCTGCTCGCCAAGGGCCGCCTGGTTAACCTGGGCTGCGCAACCGGCCACCCGAGCTATGTCATGAGCTCGTCGTTTGCCAACCAGACGATCGCCCAGATCGAACTGTTCAGCCGCACGAACGACTACCCTGTGGGCGTCTATACCCTGCCCAAGCATCTGGACGAAAAGGTCGCGCGCCTGCAGCTCAGAAAGCTCAATGTTCAGCTCACCGAACTGACCGACGTTCAGGCCGCCTACATCGGCGTACCCAAGCAAGGTCCGTACAAGAGCGACAGCTACCGTTATTGATTCATCTTCGGGGGCGATCCGATGAAATCCTTTCACAGCAGAACCCATCGCCCCGCCCCTGAACGCGAACCAGCAGCGCGTGCACCGGCAGAGCGCCCGGCAGGCATGGAGCGTGCCGACGTTCTGATGGTCGCGCGCAAACTCGCCGCATCGCGAACGCTCGCACGCCGCCTGATCGAGGGTGGCGTGGTTCGCTCGGAGTTCGGCGTGATCGAGAAGGCATCGCAACTGCTGCCGCTGAGCGCCCACCTGATGCTGAGTTCTGCACCGACACAAGATGATTCTCAGAATTTGGACGAAACATGAATAAACCCGAACTATCAGTCGAGTTCTTTCCGCCGCAGATGGCCGATGGTGCGGAAAAACTGCGCGCGGTGCGCCAGAAGCTCGCCCGCCTGAACCCGACGTTTTTCTCGGTTACATTTGGCGCGGGCGGTTCAACCCAGGATCGCAGCTTTGCGACCATCGCCGAGATTGCCACCGAGGGCCATGAAGCCTGTCCGCACCTGACCTGCGTCGGCATGAGCCGCGAGCGCATTCGCGAAATTCTGCGTGAGTTCGGTGAAAAGGGCATCCGCCGTATCGTAGCGCTGCGCGGCGATCTGCCTTCCGGCGCCTATGGCAGCGGGGAATTCCGGTTTGCCAACGAACTGGTGGAGTTCATCCGCAGCGAAACCGGCAACCGCTTTCACATCGAAGTCGCCGCGTACCCCGAATGGCATCCCCAGGCAAAGAGTCCGCGCGAGGACCTGCTCGCCTTCAAGCGCAAGGTCGATGCCGGTGCGAGTTCGGCGATCACCCAGTATTTCTACAACATCGACGCCTATCGCCATTTCGTCGACCAGGCTCAAGCGCTGGGCGTAACAGTTCCGATCACGCCTGGCGTCATGCCGATCAGCAGCTTCTCGAAGCTCGCCCGCTTCTCGGACAACTGCGGGGCAGATATTCCACGCTGGATGCGCAAAAAGTTCGAGAGCTTCGGCGATGACAGCGACTCGATTCGCGCCTTTGGCTTCGATGTGGTGACCGACCTGTGCGCCCGCCTGCTGGAGTTCGGCGCGCCCGGCCTGCACTTTTACAGCATGAACCAGTCGGGCCCGACCCTCGAGATCTGCCGTCGCCTGGGTGTGGTCAAGGATTGACCCCACCCTTCACAAGCGGGCAGGCTTCGCGATCGACCGGACAAGGATGGCCCTGTCCGGTCTGCGC
Source organism: Zoogloeaceae bacterium (assembly GCA_016790005.1). Lineage (GTDB taxonomy): Bacteria > Pseudomonadota > Gammaproteobacteria > Burkholderiales > Rhodocyclaceae > UBA2357. The sequence goes on along the minus strand of JAEUNS010000194.1, from coordinate 12,400 downwards.
CACCCGCCCCGCAGGCGCAACAAAGCGGCGAAACTGCACCGCACCTTTAATGCGAACGACAAGCATCGACAGGGAGTGCCCTCAAGCGAGGCTGCGCAGCGCCTCGGCAAGCAGCGGCGCTATCCCCACGGCATTGGACGGATGGGCGATGCAGTCGGTACTCCACACCTGACCAACGCCCGCTTCGGCGATAACCTCCAGGGCGTCCCCGACAAACAGGGCGTGCGTCACTGCAACGTCGACCGATGCGGCCCCGCGCGCCAGCAGCAGCCTGGCGGCATGTGCGAGCGTTCGGCCGGTGCTCGCGACATCGTCGATCAGCACGACATTGCGGCCATTCAGATCGATCGGGGGCAATTCGATGCTGACCTCATGGTCGCCATGCCGCACCTTGGTACATACGGCGCTGTCGAAGCCGCGGGCCGCAGCCGCCGTGGCAACCCACTGACGCGATTCGCTGTCCGGCCCGATCAGCAGCGGATTCTCGAGCTTTGCGGCGATCAGATCGGCGAGCAATGGGGCGCCGCTGAGCGCCACCGCACGCGACACGGGCACCACCTCGTCGAGGCGTCCGACCCGATGAAGATGCGGGTCAAAGGTCACGAGCGCATCGAAAAGACTGGCCAGAAGGCTACCGACGATGCGCTGGCTGACCGCCTCACCCGGCTCGAAAGCCACATCCTGACGCATGTAGGCAAGGTAGGGTGCCAGCAGCTCGACCTTGAGCGCGCCGAGTTCACGGGCGGTGCGGGCAGCAAGCAAGATCTCCACGATCTTTTCGTTCGGATCGTTCAGCGAGCGTAGCAACACGACTCGCGCCGGCAGCCTGGCGGGCAAGCTCAACTTGATCTCGCCATCTGGAAAACGATGCCGCGCCACCACGGCCGAAGCCATGCCGGCAGCTTTTGCGATGCGCCCGGCCAGTGCAGCCTCGTCGCCGAAATACAGCAGGATTGAATCGCTCACGCTCAGAACTCCACGAACAAATGCGGTATGGCCTGGGCTTCGCCGATTTCGAAACCACTGCAGCGTTTGCTGGCCTGGCGTGAGAATTCGAGGTCGGAAGGATAGGCGGCATACACCCGGTAGAGCGGCTCGCCCACCTGCACCGGATCGCCCAGCTTGCGAAAGAGGTCGACCCCGGCGCCTACTACCTTGGGCGCTCCGGCAAAGCGTGCGATGCGGGCGATCTGCAGATTGTCGATCGCGGTCACCACCCCGGTCACGGATGCGCCAAGTTCGAAGCTCAGTGCCCCGAGATTGGGGGCGTTGCGATCGAACGGATGCGCGCCCTGGGCACGAATGATAGCGTCCATCTTGGCGAGGGCGCGTCCGGAATCGAGAATGTCGCGTGCAATCGCAAAGCCGTCGCCCCCACGCACGTCGGGGTCGAACTCGAGTAGCCTGCCAGCCAGGCGCAAGGCCTTCTGGCGCAGGTCATTTGGGGCGCGCGGATCGTTCTCGAGCACACGCATCACATCGCGCGCCTCGAGGATCGGACCAATCCCGTTGCCGATCGGCTGTCGACCATCGGTAATTACGACGTCGAGACCCAGGTTCATCGCACCGGCGACATACTCGAACAGCTTCCTGAGGCGCTGCGCCTCGGCCATCGAGCGCACCTTGGCGGTCGCACCCACCGGAATATCGAGCACCAGGTGGGTCGAGCCGGCCGCGATCTTCTTCGACAGGATCGATGCCACCATCTGCCCCGGCGAATCGATCGACAAGGGGCGCTCAACCGAGATCAGCACATCGTCGGCAGGCGAGAGATCGGCGGTTCCACCCCATGCAAGGCAGCCGCGATGCACCCGCACGATCTCGGCCAACTCGCCGAAGGGCAGCTCTACCCGCGCCAGCACCTCCATGGTGTCGGCCGTGCCGGCTGGCGAGGTGATCGCGCGCGACGAAGTCTTGGGGCACAGCATGCCGTGGGCGGCGACGATCGGCACCACCAGCATCGAGGTTCGATTGCCGGGTATGCCGCCGATGCAGTGCTTGTCGACCACGACCCGCTCCTGCCAGTCGAGTCTGCGGCCGCACTCGACCATTGCATCGGTGAGGAAATAGACCTCCTCACGATCGAGCTCGCCCTGGTTCGACGCGACCACGAACGCGGTCAACTCGATCTTGGAATAACGATGCTCGGCAATGTCGCGCACGATGGCGCGAAAGTCGTCGCGCCCCAGGCGTTCGCCGGCAATCTTGCGGTGCAGCGCGCCGATCGAGCCGGGTGGCTCCGCCTGCGAAACCTGGGCCGGATGACCGTCCTGAACGCCCAGTTGGACGAAAGCGTCTTCCGACACGCCAAGCTCGCGACAGCCCACGATCTTTTCGTCGTCCACCACGTTCAGGGTCGCCAGAATGCGCCGCCCATTGGCCCGCACCTCGACCTTGGAAAGCGCCTGAAAACCCTCTGCACGATAAGCCGGACAGTCGCGATGCAGATAGGCCACGTTTTCCCGATAGGTATCGATCGCAACCCGGCGCAAAGCGAGTTGCGAAGGCAGCAAGGCTGGCTCGCTTGCCGACGATGAGTCCTGTGGGTTCTCGTTCGTATCGGTCATGGCATCAATCTACACCCACTCGCGCCGCGGTGCGACCATGCGCGGCTTCATGCACCCCGGTACGTACAGCACCGGCTAAAGCTTGCGGATGTCGATCCAGTCGAACCGCCCACCGCGTCGCTCGACCTCGGTGCACATCGAGGCTGTACCACCCGGTCCGTCCCCCCCCCCGCCATCCCACAGGCAGATGAAGCACAATCTGTCGGCGCCCCAGGCCTGCGCTGTGTCGAGCATCCAGCGATTACAGCGCTCATATGGACTATCGCCGGCCATATCATCCGCCGGCATGATGCGCGGCGGCGCGGGCAGACGCGCCATGACCGCCTCGAAGCGCGCTCGCCATGCCTTGCCATCCTGCGCAGGCAAAACCGAGCGCTCGATGAAATCGGGCGCTGCAAACGGCAACATCACCCATACCCGCACACCGCGGTCCAGACAGGCCTCGAGAAACAGCAGGTCTCCGCCACTTGCCGCCTGCGCAATTGCCACATCCGCCGGCCCCGCCGCATGCGCATCGAGCACCCCGGCGAGCGCCTGTGCCGCTGCGGGCACCAGCGCAGGCGGAAAGCGCGAGGGCGTGCGGCCGGGAACGTCGATCATGTGACCACTGAACAGAAATACCTGACGAGGCGATATGACCTCGTCACCGCAGCCCACTACTGGAGCCGCTCCCGGCCCCATTCAGGCACCGACCTTCAGGACGGTCTGCAGCCATGTGCCAATATCGCGCACCTCCTCCATCACCAGCGAGTGCTCGGCGAAATAGGCATGCCACTCGACCGGATAGCCAGCCGCCTTCAGGAGTTCGAACGAACGTTCGGCGAAATCATAGGGAATGACCGTATCGCCCCGGCCATGCGCCATGAAAATCGGCACGTCGCGGTTGGTTGGGTGAGCCTCGGCCGCGACCCGATCGGCAAGCGGAACATAGGTCGACAGAGCGAGAATGCCGGCGAGCCGCCGCGGATGGCGCAAGCCGGCATGCAGCGCGATCGCGCCGCCTTGCGAGAAGCCCGCGAGCACGATGCGCTCGTCGGGAATGCCGCGGGCGTTCTCGCGTGCGATCAACGCCTCTATCTGTGCCGCCGACTCGAGCACGCCCCGCGGATCTTCGCGCCGCTGTGAAAAATCGAGCGAAACGATGTCGTACCAGGCCCGCATCACATAGCCCCCGTTGATCGTGACCGGACGCATGGGCGCATGCGGAAACACGAAGCGCAGCGGTGGCAGCGTTTCGAGATCGAATGCCTCGACCACGGGTTCGAAATCATGTCCGTCGGCACCGAGGCCGTGCAGCCAGATCACCGCATGGGTAGGCTGCGGCCCGGTTTCGATTTCGACTGAGGGCAGGAGATCAGCCGTGGCGGCAGCGCTGAGTGTGGTTCGATTCATGGGTGCGGTCTCGGGGCGGATGGGTCCAGGCCGCGATTCTACTCCCGCTGCGCCGCCCGGCCAGGTCAGTAAAGCAGGTAGGGCTCGCGCAACGCGGCCCATTCGCGCTCGTCGGCGCGTGCCAGCGCATCCAGCGCCCCGGGCTCGGCGGTGAGATCGTCCACCCATTGCCTGAACTCGGGGCCGCCGTTGATCAGGTCGATCGCGAGTCGGTCATGCTCGTACTCGTAGGCGAAATCGCGCCACAGCGGGTAATCGCCATAAAGACAGCGAATCGCCCGAAACGCGAGCGCCTGCAACCGCCACGGCCGGAATGCGCCGTGGTCGTAGTGAGTCGGATCTTCGACATGGATTTGCACGCCGGCACACAGTCGGCCAGCATGTTTGTGAAAGGTCGGTTCAAACCAGCATTCACGCAGCACGCAGCCTGCGAGCCAGGCGGGTGCGATGGCGCGCATCTCGGCCAGTACGCGCCCGGCGTCAATATCGGGCGCACCGAACAACTCGAGCGGGCGGGTCGTACCCCGCCCTTCTGAGAGCGTCGTGCCCTCCAGCATCACGGTGCCGGCATAACAGCGCGCCATCGACAGATTGGGCGCGTTGGGGCTAGGGTTCACCCAGCTCCGCTCGCCCAGCGGCCAGCCGAAACCCGGCAGAGAATCGGGTAGCCAGCCTTGCATCGGCACCACCCGGCAGTCGACATCGAGGCCCAGCGTGGCCACGAACCAGCGCGCGAGCTCGCCCATGGTCATGCCGTGGCGCATCGGCATCGGCCCGGCACCGACGAAGCTCTCCCAGCCTGCACGCAGGCTCAGGCCCTCGACCGGCCGACCCGCCGGATTGGGCCGGTCGAGCACCCATACCGCCTTGCCATGTTGCGCTGCCGCCTCGAGCACATAGCGCAGCGTGGTGATGAAGGTGTAGATGCGGCAACCGAGGTCCTGGAGGTCGACCAGCAGAACATCGAAGCTGTCCATCATCGCAGGTGTCGGCCGGCGCACCTCACCATACAGGCTGAACACCGGTATGCCGTGACGCGGGTCGACGAAATCCGGCGACTCGACCATGTTGTCCTGCTTGTCGCCGCGCAGCCCGTGTTGTGGTCCGAAGGCCGCGGTAAGCTTGAGTTCGGGCAGGCGCGCAAGCGCATCCAGGCTGTGTTCGAGCGTGCGCGTGACCGACGCCGGATGCGCCAGCAGCGCGATGCGGCGGCCGGCAAGCTGCGCACGCAGCGCAGCGTCTTCGAGCAGACGATCGAGACCGAACCTCATGATGTTGCCTCGCGTTGTTCCGTGTACCGCAGGGTTTCGGCGGGCAGGCGCAAGGCCAGGCCGTCACGGGCGTGGAAGTCGGGCCTGTCGGGATGATGGCGCAATGCCCAATACGACAGCTTGCCATCGGCCTCCTCGATGACCGCGCACAGCCCCAGCTCGAGTGCCGCACCATCACGCCGTGGCGGCAGGTCGGCGGGTGAGATCAGCGCCGACAGCAGGAGCTCGCCCTGCGCCCAGCCACTGCGGATTGAAGGATCGCCGCGCACGGAAACCGTCGGTTCCAGCGGAATACGGTAACGGGCGAACGCATACATCGCCCATGCACCCGAGGGCGAAAAATTGAATTCACGGTAGCCAGGCTCGCCTTCGACCGCGAGAAAAGCCTCGAAACAGGTGTGTTGCCACAGAAAGTCGGTGTGCCGGGCCGGCGCAGGGGGCGGAATGAGCAGGTCCGCCGAGTTTGCCCGCAGCCGATAGTCAAACCGCAGGCCTCCGTCGACGCCTGTTTCAACCGTTGCCCTCAAGCTGAACGTCGCATTTGGCGGGACGGAATGATGAAATTGAAGCCCGAGGCTCGGCGTGCGGTGATTCATCGAGGTAGTCCAGCGGCAATCATGGCGAACGAGCATCCGTGGGGCAAGTACACAGCAGGCGCAGATTGTAGACCGCCCATGCCGATTTCTCACCCAATCTGCCTCGAGTCAGCGTCGGTCAGCGAAACAAGCGGCCTGGCCTATGGCCTATGAAGCAGCCGCTGCGACCGCTTGCCTGCTGTTCATGACGTACTGACAACGATTGCGCCCCTGCTTCTTTGCCTCGTACATCGCCTGGTCGGCGCGTTTGAGCAAGGTGGCGGCCTCCTCGCCATCGCCAGGGAAGAGCGCGACCCCAATACTGGCCGATACCGACGCCTGCCTGAAGCCGAGCACGAAAGGCTTCTCGAGCACCGCCAGGATGTCGCGCGCGACCCTGTCCGCGAGACCGTCTCCGGCGAGAGCCAGCAGCAACACCACGAACTCGTCACCGCCGAGGCGCGCAACCGTGTCCGACTCACGCACACAGGTGCGCATCCGGGTGGCCGCCATCTTGAGCAACAAGTCACCCATGTGATGGCCGAGCGTATCGTTGACCTCCTTGAAACGATCCAGGTCGAGATAAAGAACCGCCAGCGGCGCATGCGTACGGCGAGCCATGGTCAAGGCCTGATCGAGCCGGTCCATGAGCATGAGTCGGTTGGGAAGGCCGGTCACACTATCGAAATTGGCCAGCTTCCATTCGTGCTCCTGATCATCATGCGCAGCGCCCGCCATCAGTGCCATTGCAGCCGAGATCGCCAGCACGAGTTGCAGTTCGATCGGCTCCCCCGTCGGAAAGCCAAGTGACATGCCGGCAAGCAGAAAGGTCGTTCCGACGACGCCGGCAGCCATGAAGCCGGCAATGGTGCCCCGCGACAGCCCTGCGAGCACGACCGGGAAAAGCACCAGGATCGATAGCCTGGCCTCTACCTCGAGCAAGGCCGGGAGCGCAACCGAAAAGAGCGCCACCACGAGCGCGAAAAAACAGTGCAACAGCAGCGACAAGGGCCTGACATCGCTTACAAATCGGCTCCAGAGCCCCGGCTCGCCTCCAGCGAGTGTTTTCACCAGCCCAGCGCGCAATATCAGTAGAGCCGGCAAGGTGATCATGAGCCCGGCGAAGTCGCCCCCCCAGAACGACAGGAAGACCGGACCGACCTGCTCTGGCGGCAGCCCGTCGAATGGCGGAATACCCAGGGTAAGCACCGCCGAGCCGAGACTTGCCACGAATGCGAGGGAAATGAAGTGGTTGGCGCGGCGCAGCGAAAACCGGTAGCCGGGCTGGTTCCAGACCCGACGAAGATACAGGCCGAGCATGCCATACACGAGCACCTGCCTCAGCGCCCCAAGGTAGTCGATGTCGGCGAACGTCCACCCTGGCATGTCCATGAGCCGCGCTGCGGTGATCGCGGCGTAGATGGCGGGCATGCAGCGCCAGCCCCAAAGCATCGGGAGTGCCGCCGAAAGCCCGGCCGAAATATAGAAGGCGCTCACGTCCGGAAACACGTTGACCAGCTTGGCGCTGTTCCACGCGGCCCAGTAACCCACGAAGATCACCAGCAGCCGCCACAGCCATTCGCCGGCGAGCGGGGGGATCGATTTGCCTCTCTGCATGGACGTGACCGCCAATATTCCTGATCGCCCGGGATTCATACGATGAAATCGCAACGCCCGCCACTTTTCTTATGCTCGGATGATGCACCGCACATCGTCTCGCAAGCAATCGATTTCGCCTGTGTCGATACCCAATTCGGGTCGTGTGCGCACGCTGTCGAAGCTGAAAGCCAATCGAAAGGAGACCGCCGTAATGTCTCGCTCCATGCAGTGTTGTGACCGAAAGCACCTGCACACTTCATTCAAAAACATCGGAGGAGATCACCATGATGCTCAAAAAGACCCTTGTAGCCGCCGGCGTAGCCATTGCAGCAACAATTGCGACCGGCATCGTGCATGCCGAACCGCACAAGCCGGAATGCATTGCCCCGGCCAAGCCGGGCGGCGGCTTCGATCTGACCTGCAAGCTGGCTCAGAGCGGGCTGCAGAACGCCAAGCTGCTCGAAGCGCCGATGCGGGTCACCTACATGCCCGGCGGCATCGGTGCGGTTGCCTATAACACCGTGATTGCGAACCGTCCAGCCGAGGCCGGCACCATCGTCGCCTACTCGGGTGGCTCCTTCCTCAACCTCGCGATCGGCAAGTTCGGCAAGTACAACGAAGATGACGTGAAATGGCTGGCTGCCGTGGGTGCCGATTACGGCGCCATCATCGTGCGCGCCGATTCGCCCTTCCAAACCCTCAAGGATCTGATCGAAGCCACCCGCAAGGAACCCTCCAAGGTGGTCTTCGGCGCAGGCGGCTCGGTAGGCAGCCAGGACTGGATGAAGTCGGCGCTGATCGCGCGCGAAGCCGGCGTCGACCCCAAGTCGATGCGCTATGTCGCGTTCGAGGGCGGTGGCGAGGCCATCACCGCGCTGATGGGCGGTCATGTGCACGCCTATTCGGGCGACGCTTCCGAAGTGCAGGGACACCTGAAGGGCGGCCGCATCAAGGTGCTCGCAATTCTCGCGCCCGAACGGCTCGCGGGTGACCTGGCAAGCATTCCCACCGCAATCGAGCAGGGCTACGACGTCGACTGGACCATCACCCGCGGCTTCTACATGGGCCCCAAGGTTTCGGATGCCGATTACCAGTGGTGGGTCGATGCGTTCGAGAAGCTGCAGGGATCGCCCGAATTCGACCAACTGCGTGCCGAGCGTGGGCTGTTCCCGTACAACCTCACCGGCGCCAAACTCACCGAGGCCGTCAAGAAAGACGTGGCTCGCTATAAAGTTCTCGCCACCGAACTCGGCCTGACCGCCCAGTAAGCACCCGCCCCATCCCGACTCCGCACCGACCCCGGTGCGGAGCGCCCGCCACAGGAGACCGACATGAGCGAGAGAATTCTCGGGGGCCTGCTGCTGTTCATCAGCATCGCCGGCATCTGGATCGCCCGCAGTTTTGAAGCACCCTTTTCGTATGAGCCGGTCGGGCCACGCGCCTTCCCGATGCTGATTCTTGCCCTGCTCGGCATCAGTGCAATCGCACTGATACTCGAGAAGAAGAGCGACACCACCTGGGCACCGCCGCCGGTGATGAAGCGCATTGGCGTACTGTTCGTGATCATACTGATCTACGCCTGGTTGTTCGACAAGCTCGGCTTCGTCCTCGCCACCGCATTGATGGTGATTCCGATCGCACGCTTCTTCAGTGCCACCTGGAAACAGGCGGTGGCTGGCGGCGTTGGTCTGGGCGTGGGCCTGTTCATCCTGTTTGACCGCCTGCTCGACGTCGCCTTGCCGACCGGGCTGTGGCTCAACAACATCCTGGGGTAAATCATGGACAGCACATTGTCTTTACTGATGCAGGGCTTTGCCGTTGCCGGCACGCCCGAAAACCTGATGATCGCATTGATCGGCTGCTTTCTCGGCACGATCGTCGGTCTTTTGCCGGGCCTCGGCCCGATCAACGGGGTCGCGATCCTGCTTCCGATTGCGTTCGCGATGAAGCTGCCGCCGGAATCCGCGTTGATCCTGCTGTGCGCGGTCTATGCCGGTTGCGAGTACGGCGGGCGGATCTCTGCCATCCTGCTCAACGTGCCGGGCGACGCAGGTGCGGTCATGACCACGCTCGACGGCTATCCGATGGCCAAGAAGGGGCTCGCCGGCCCGGCCCTATCAATATCGGCGATGGCCTCGTTTTGCGGTGCGCTGGTGGCCACGATCGGCATCGTGTTGTTCGCCCCGCTGCTGGCCGAGTGGGCGATCGCTTTCGGCCCTGCCGAGTACTTCGTGCTGATGGTGTTGGCGCTGTGCTGCCTCGGTGGTCTGGTAGGCGATTCGCTACCGAAGGCAGCCATCGCATGTCTGATCGGCCTGCTGCTCTCGACCGTCGGAATCGACTCCAACAGTGGCGTGTATCGCTTCACTTTCGACATGCTTCACCTGTCGGACGGCATCCCCTTCATCGTCATCGTGATCGGGCTGTTTGCAGTGAGCGAGCTCATGCTGATGCTCCAGCATTCGCACTCGGGCGCCGAGCCGATGTTGATCACGGGTCGCCTGATGTTCAACATGAAGGAATTCCTGCTGACCAAATGGACCTTGTTGCGCTGCTCACTCGCAGGCTTCTTCATCGGCGTGCTACCTGGCGCAGGTGCCACGATCGCCTCGGCGATGTGTTATGCCAGCGAACGTCGCCTGGCCGGCAAGGATAGCGATTTCGGTAAAGGAGACGTACGTGGCGTGGCTGCACCGGAAGCAGCGAACAATGCCTCCGCCAACGGCTCGCTGGTTCCGATGCTCACCCTGGGCGTGCCGGGCTCGGGCACCACGGCGGTGATGATGGGCGCGCTGACGCTATACAACATCACCCCGGGTCCGACGCTGTTCCAGGAGCAGCCGGTGATCGTGTGGGGCCTGATCGCTTCACTGTTCATCGCCAATATCATGCTGCTGGCGCTCAACATTCCGCTGATCCGGGTGTTCGTGAAGTTTCTGTCGATCCCGAACTGGCTGCTGGTGCCGGGCGTCGCGGCAATCTCGATGGTCGGTGTGTATGCGGTGCATGGCAACACCTTCGATCTCGTGCTGGGCACACTGATCGGTGGCATCGGCTATCTGCTGCGGGTGATGAACTTCCCGATCGCGCCGTTCATCCTCGGCTTCGTGTTGGGCGACATGATGGAGCAGAACCTGCGCCGCGCCCTGTCGATCAGTGATGGCGAAATCGGGGTGCTGTTCTCGAGCCCGATCGCCATCGGCCTGTGGGTCGCCGCAATCGCAATGCTGATCGGTCCGCGCCTCATGAAACTGCTGGACGAACGCAAGCAGGCCGCTGCCGCCTGATCTAGCATCACCTCCCTCGGGCCGGATGCCACTCCCTCAAGTGGCGCCCGGCTCATTTTTTTTGCGCGCGTCCATCAGCGGCAATTCCACCTCCACACACAGGCCGCACCCATCGTCCCCGTCCTTCAGGGTGATGGTTCCGCCATGCGCCCAGCAGATCTCCCTCACGATCGCAAGACCCAGGCCACTGCCCTCGGTGTCAGCATGACCGAGAATGCGATAAAAGCGCTTGAACACATTCTCGCGCTCCGACTCGGGAATGCCCGGCCCCTGGTCGGTGACGCTGACGACTGCCTCGTCACCCCAGCCGGCCACCGCAACCAGTACCGACGAACCCGGCGGAGCATAGCGGATCGCGTTGTCGATCAGGTTTGCAATCATCTCGCGCAGCATCGCTGCATTCCCCTGCAGGATGAGTTGCCGCTCCACTCCCTCGAAGGCCAGATCGATGCGTTTCTGCAAGGCCAGCGGCGCCAGATCGAGCGCGACCTCGCGCGCGATCTGGCCAAGCTCGACCAACGCACGATCCTCGCTGACGCCGTCGACCGCCTCGGCGCGCGACATGCTCAGCATCTGGTTCGCGAGCCTGCGTGCACCGCGGATGCTGAGCAGCAGGCTCGCGAAGGTGCTGCGCATCTCGGCCACGTCGGACTGGCGCAAGCCGACCTCGGCCTGAGTGGTCAACACCGCCAGCGGGGTGCGGATCTGGTGTGCAGCATCGGCGAGAAATCGGCGCCGCGCGACGAGCATCGCCGACAAGCGCTCCATGTGGTGATTGATCGCATCAATGAGCGGCCCGACCTCGCTCGGCACCTCGTCCGCTCGTACCGGGGTCAGATCCTCCTCGTTGCGGCCGCGGATGGTGTCACGCAACTTCAGCAACGGCCTGAACGCCGTTCCGATCGTAATGAACACCAGCACGCCCCCGAGCCCTACCAGCGCGAGCTGGCGGCGCATGCTGTCGAGAAACAACTCGCGGGCCAATGCGGTGCGCGACTCGGTGGTTTCGCCAAACACGATGGTCACCGCGTCACCACCGACCAGGGCCGGATCGTAAAGCCGCTTGGTCATCGCACCGACACGAATCGGAGCGCCACGGTAATCCACGTCGAACAGCGTGATTTCACCGCCTTCGGGTGGCGGGGAGGGCGGGCGCAGGTCCGGGTAACCGGTGACCAGCTCACCCGAAGCGGCCAGCACTGCATGGTAGATCCGCTCCTGTGCCTTGTCCTCGAACATCTCGAAGGCGGCATAGGGGATGTCGACCTGGATTTCGCCCTCGAGCGAGTGGGTCTGCTCGGCGATCGACTTGATCGAGGCGGAAAGCGAGCGATCGTAGGCGCGGTTTACCGCCTCGAGCGCGGCCTGATAAGACAGGAAGGCATTCACGATCAGCAGGACCACCAAGGGCGGCAACAACCACGACCCGATCCTGCGGCGCAGGCTGAAGCGGCGTTTCGTCACGGCCGAACCCCGCCACGCGACCTGCACGCGCCCCTAGTCACTTTCCCCCTCGGCCAGCAAGTAACCGAGCCCGCGCATGGTGGTGACCGTCACGCCCGACCCATGGAGCTTCTTGCGCAGGCGTGAAACATAGATCTCGATTGCCTCGACGCGCGCATCGGCATCGAAGTCGAACACCTTCTCGAACAGCGCCTCGCGTGCCACCGGCCGGCCGATGCGCGACAGCAAGGCCTCCAGCACCGCCA
>JAEUNS010000178.1 GCA_016790005.1 Zoogloeaceae bacterium | reverse complement strand
CCGCTTTTGCGCTTGCCGGCGGACTCGTTGTTGCCCGGACACAGGGCGGCCCAAGAGGCCAGCCGGTCAGCACTGCCGAAGCGGGACAAATCGTCGCCGATCTCGATCAAGATCATGGCGGCAGCCATTTTCGGTCTTGCGTCCAGGCACGTGCTCGACGTGGTGAGCACTAACGACCCAAGCAGGAATGCCGGTTGCCCCCAGATGCGCGAAAACGCTCTTCCAGTAAATCTCCGTACTCTACAGGATCACCAATTCGACTTTGAAGGCCAGGAGCCAGGCGACCAGCTTCTTCAGGTCACGTTTGAAACCGCCGCATTCCCGGCTCTGCCTCGTTACCGCGCCGTCGTTCGTTCGTGACGTGCGAATAGCGCCGATGCCCCGACAGGATCGACAGCAACCACGTGCCCAGCACATCCGCCTTGCTCCGCGCGTTCGGGCTCGAATACGACAGCGGACACCGATCCTGCCAACCTGACCACAGTCCGGTAAGCGTGAAAAAATCGATGAAGTACGCCAGTTGCACCATCGGCGTGGCCGGACTGTCTGCCTCCCCGCGAACCTGCACGCGACCACCCGCCGTCTGCACACCGGCACACGACAAAAGCCTCTCTTCGCTGCGAAAACGCTTCAATTTCGACTCACCCATTGGGTGACGCCTGTAATCAACGCCAAACTCATGGTCTGCCAGCGACTGAGCCCCATTGCACGTCATCAACTGAGGTTTTTAGGATTAAGGAACTTGTGGCGGATCATCCAACAAGGGGTGTATCAGCGGCATGCCGATGCGCTCGATGTGTGCGCGCAGGTCCGGGTTGTCGATGAGGTGCCAGAGACTCAGATCCACTTTCCAGGGCAGCAGCAGGTCGTCGATCTTGCCAGCGAGCTTCATCAGCTGCCACAGGTCGAGCTGGGGTGCGAAAAGGCACAGGTCGATGTCTGATCCAGGCCGGTGTGTACCCATGGCGCGTGACCCATAGAGGCGCACAGCCTCGACCTCGGGCTGGGCGGCTATGATGGCGAGGATCCGGGCGAGCGCTTCTTTCGGTAGCCCGAACCTGCCCTGTTTAGCAGGGGTCATGTCTTTGCGGTCAGTTGTTGCATCTGCGCTGCGAAGTGCTTGAAGAGCGGATGGTAGGTGGTGAGGATGCGTTCGGCGATGGCGTTGGCAACCTCCTCGTTGTAGGTGGTGTGCGAGGTCTGGTTGCGACTGACGATCATCTCCAGCCAACCCTCGCCGTCTTCAATCAGACCGCGGTTGAAGAACTCGCGGCTGGCGTCACGCGAGCCCGCGATTCCGCTGGTGCCTTGCCAGGCGAGGTAGTCCTTCATGACGTTCCAGGCCAGCTCCTGGGTGAATTCAAAGGCCTGGATCAGGCCCTGCTTCTCCAGGTCGCTCAACGGTCGCTCGCGAGCAAGTTGAACGGCGTCGTCGAGTCGCGCGAGCGCCTTGCCGAAGTTGGAAAACCGCTGCAGCCAGCGGATGTCCGGGGATGCTGAAGCATTGGGTTGGTTTGGGGGCATCTGCTTGGGCTCGGATTGGGCGCTCGGCACGGTCAGAACTCCGGTGCGGGCAGCCGCGCGACGAGCCTGTCCCACGAAATGGACAGCGGCGGCAGGGTCTGCAGCGCGGTGCTACCCTTGAGCTCGAAGATGTCCGGCCGGCCGTACTCGCCGGCGTCGAGCGTGTAGATCGTGACGGTGCGCTCGACCGGATGCACCAGCCAGTATTCGGCGACACCTGCGCGCTCGTAGATGCGGCGTTTGGCGATCTGGTCGTGCGCGGCGGTTGAGGGCGAGATCACCTCCGCCACCCAGGCCGGCGCGCCCCGCACGCCACGACGGTCGAGCTGCTCAGGCTTGCAGACGATGAGCACGTCCGGCTGCACGACCACATCGATGTCGTCGTCGGCTTCGTCGCCACGAGGCAGTCGGACATCGACCGGGGCGATGAAGGTGCGGCAGGGATTGTCCTCAAGCAGTTGCCTGAGCTGGAAATACATCTCTCCAGCGATGTCCTGATGGTCGAGCGCGGGGGCGGGCGCCATCATGATCGCTTCGCCGTCGATCAGCTCGTAGCGCACATCCTCCGGCCACTGAAGGTAGTCGCGGTAGGTGTAGCGGCGGTCGTTGCGCAAGGGAAGGCCCATGATCGGCTCCATGTTTGCATCGGACATACCATATCCCCAGCGGTCCGGGCTTGCAACAACACCGTGCGCCGTAGTGACGGGCTGCGCTTATAATCTCGGCTTTGTCATTTCGAGCTGGACTCCCGATGCAGATCATCCCCAGCCGCCTTGCAGGCGCCCTGATCATCGAGCCGCGTGTGTTTGGCGATGCGCGTGGTTTTTTCATGGAAACCTGGAACGCGGCACGTTATGCAGAAGCCGGAATCACGGCCGAGTTCGTGCAGGACAATCTATCGTTTTCGCGCCGCGGGGTATTGCGCGGGCTGCATTTCCAGAAGCCCAATCCGCAGGGCAAGCTGGTGTATGTGCTGGCGGGCGAGGTCTTCGATGTCGCGGTCGATATCCGGGTCGGTTCGCCGACTTTCGGTCAGTGGGAATCGGTGGTGCTGTCGTCCGAGAATCGGCGTCAGTTCTATGTGCCGCCAGGGTTTGCGCACGGGTTTTGCGTGACCTCAGAGACCGCACTGTTTGCCTACAAATGCACCGACCTCTACAACCCCGCTGCCGAGGGCAGTGTGTTGTGGAACGACCCCGATCTGGCGATTCCATGGCCGGTGTCCGCCCCCGAGTTGTCGGCCAAGGACAAGGTCGGGGTGCGTTTGAAGGATTTTTCCCGCGATCGACTGCCGCTGTTCGAGGGCTGAACGGTATGCGCAAACTGCCCCGAATACTTGTTTTTGGTGCCGATGGTCAGGTCGCGCGTGAGTTGCGGCGCGAGTTATCGACCGTGGGTGAGTTGGTCGTGGTTGGGCGCACTACACCGGGGCTGAGCGCGGACTTTGCCGTGCCGGAAAGCCTGGCAGCGGTCGTCGCGAACGCGCGCCCACAACTGATCGTGAATGCGGCGGCCTTTACCGCGGTTGATCGTGCCGAATCCGAACCCGCGCTCGCCGAGTCGGTGAACGCTGTTGCACCGGGGGTGATCGCGATCGCTGCACGCGAATGCG
>JAEUNS010000128.1 GCA_016790005.1 Zoogloeaceae bacterium | reverse complement strand
GATCCGCAAGCCCGGGTCGAGCCCGAGAATGCGCGTTGCAACGGTCTGGCTGGCACTCGTCATCACGCCGGGCGCTTGCGCGCCAGCCCTACGCCGGCCACCGCCACCACCATCCCGGCGAGCGCGACCCCGCCCAGAGTCTCGCCGAACAGCCACCAGGCGAACAATGCGGTGGTCGGCGGGGTGAGGTAGAAAAGGCTTGCGACGTTCACGGCGCTGCCGCTGCGGATCAACAGGTTGAGCAGGCTGATCGCCCCGAGCGACAGCACCAGCACCAGCCACAGCAGCGCGAACATGAACTCGCCGCTCCAGCTCACGTCCATCGTCTCGAACCGGTATGCCAGAACCACGGTAACGATCAGGCTGGGCACAAACTGGATGACCGAACCGGTGCGCAGGTCGAAACTCGGGCAATGACGCTTTTGATAGAGGGTCCCCAGCGTGATCGCGCCCAGCGCGACGACGACCGGCAGGATCATTGCGATCAGTTCATCGATCGGTACCGCGCCGACCACCGCCTTGCTGCCGACCACCATCGCGACGCCGATGAAACCCATCACCAGTCCGGCCCACTGCCCCTTGCTGACCCGTTCGCCCAGCAACCCTCCGGCCCCGAGCGCAGTCAGCAGCGGCTGCATGCCGACCACCAGCGCCGCAACGCCGGCCGGCAAACCCTTGTGGATCGCAACGAAAACGCCCCCCAGGTACACGGCCTGCACCAGCAATCCGGTTACCCCGATATGCACCACCTGACGCAGATCGCGCGGCCACGGCGCCTTCATCGCCCACGCAATCGCGGTCATCAGGACGATGACCAGTGCGTAGCGAATCGACAGAAACGTGAGCGGTTCGGCATGCGGGAGGCCGTACTTGGCCCCCAGAAAGCCGGTGCTCCACAGGATCACGAACAGAAAAGGCATCGCCTGCTGGAGCGGGTTTCGGGGCATGAGG
Source organism: Zoogloeaceae bacterium (assembly GCA_016790005.1). Lineage (GTDB taxonomy): Bacteria > Pseudomonadota > Gammaproteobacteria > Burkholderiales > Rhodocyclaceae > UBA2357. The sequence continues at coordinate 13,112 of JAEUNS010000128.1, read as the reverse complement.
GGCTCCGGGGATGCAAGCGGAAGAACTAGGACACGCTGCCGGGGCGCATTACCGCGCGCCTCCGGCAGCGCTACGAACGACTATTCGTCAAAAACGGCCGAGGTGTATACCTGCTGAACGTCGTCGAGACTCTCGATCGCATCGAGCAGTTTCTGCATCCGCAGCGCATCGTCGCCGACGAGTTCGGTTTCGTTCTGGGCCTTCATCGAGACTTCGCCGAACTCGGCCTTGAAGCCGGCCTTTTCGAGCGCGGCCTTGACCGCGGTGTACTCATAGGGCGCGGTGATGACTTCGACCGAGCCATCTTCGTTGCTCATCACGTCTTCGGCACCCGCCTCGAGCGCCGCTTCCATCAGCGCGTCTTCGCTGGTGCCGGGGGCAAACAGCAACTGCCCACAGTGCTTGAACTGGAATGCCACGCAACCGTCGGTACCCATGTTGCCGCCGTACTTCGAGAACGCATGGCGCACATCGGCCACCGTGCGGGTCTTGTTGTCGGTAAGACAATCGACCATCACCGCAGCGCCGCCGATGCCATAGCCTTCGTAGCGCGCCTCTTCGTAGCTGACACCTTCGAGCTCACCGGTGCCGCGCTTGATCGCGCGGTCGATGTTCTCACCCGGCATGTTTTCGCCCTTGGCGTTATCGACCGCAAGGCGCAGGCGCGGGTTGAAGTTCGGATCACCCCCACCCATGCGGGCGGCAACGGTGATCTCCTTGATGAGTTTGGTGAAAACCTTGCCCCGTTTGGCATCCTGACGACCCTTGCGGTGCTGGATGTTGGCCCATTTGGAATGACCCGCCATAAAACCCTCGAAACAGCCAAGAAATGATGAGGCGCGAATTATACCCCTGCCGCAGTGGCTGGCGAATGCCGCGCCAAGGTATAAACTTCCCGTGAATTTAAACGACATGGAAATCCGGACATGGCCGAACCAATGCTGATCGCCAAGGCTGGCGAGCGTGAAATCAATCTCTTGCCCCGACTGGCCAATCGCCACGGGCTGATCACCGGTGCGACCGGCACCGGCAAGACCGTCACCCTGCAAAAGATGGCCGAGTCTTTTGCAGCTGCCGGCGTGCCGGTATTCGTCGCCGATGTGAAGGGCGATCTGTCTGGCGTCGGTGCCGCGGGTGTCGCATCCGAGCGGCTGATGCAGCGACTTGCCGCAATCGGCATCGGCGAATTCACCCCGCGCGCCAACACCACGGTGTTCTGGGACGTCTATTGTGAGAACGGGCATCCGGTACGTGCGACGATCTCTGACATGGGGCCGGTGCTGATCGCGCGTCTGCTGAACCTCAACGAAACTCAGGCAGGCGTGCTGCAACTGGTCTTCAAGGTTGCCGACGACGACGGCCTGCTGCTGCTCGACCTCAAGGATCTGCGCGCAATGATCCAGTTCGTGGGCGAAAACGCAAAGACCTTCACCACCGAATACGGCAATGTGTCGGCGGCCTCGATTGGCGCGATCCAGCGCGGTTTGCTGACACTCGAAGAACAGGGCGGCGACGCGTTCTTCGGCGAGCCGATGCTAGACATCGCCGACCTGATCCAGACCGACGGCGATGGCCGCGGGGTGATCAACGTGCTCGCCGCCGAAAAGCTCTACCACTCGCCCAAGCTGTACTCCACCTTTTTGCTGTGGATGCTGTCCGAGTTGTTCGAGCAACTGCCGGAAGTCGGCGACATGGACAAACCCAAGCTGGTGTTCTTTTTCGACGAGGCGCACCTGCTGTTCAACGACGCTCCCAAGGCCCTCGTCGAGAAGGTCGAGCAGGTGGTGAGGCTGATCCGCTCGAAGGGGGTCGGCGTGTATTTCGTCACTCAAAGCCCGCTCGACATTCCCGACAACGTGCTCGGCCAACTCGGCAACCGGGTGCAGCATGCGCTGCGCGCGTTTACCCCGCGCGACCAGAAAGCGGTCAAGAGTGCTGCCGAAACCATGCGCGCCAATCCGGCCTTCGATGCCGCCACTGCGATCATGGAGCTCGGGGTGGGTGAGGCGCTGGTGTCGTTCCTCGACGACAAGGGCCGGCCCGAGGTGGTCGAACGCGCATTCGTGATCGCGCCGAACTCGCGTCTGGGCCCACTAACGGCCGAAGAGCGCATTCAAACGATCAAGGGCTCGGTGCTCTACGGCCATTACGAGGCACTCGTCGATCGCGAATCCGCCTATGAATTGCTGCGCGCCCAGGCCGACGCTGCCGCCGCACGCGCAGCCGAAGAGGCCTTCGCCAAGGCCGAGGCGCGCGCCAACAAGCCCACCACGAGCGGTGCGCCAGCGCAGGCAGAGTCCGGCGGCGTGTTGTCAGACCTGTTGTTCGGTTCGACTGGCCCGCGTGGCGGGCGGCGTGACGGTCTGGTGCAGACCGCGGCCAAGACCGTCACCCGCACCGTGGGCAGTTCGATCGGCCGCCAGATCGTGCGCGGACTGTTGGGCTCGCTGCTGGGCGGCGGCGGCACAAAGCGCTGAAGCATGCCGCGCCATATCGCACTCGTCGCGATCTTCCTGTCGCTGGGCTGGGGCTTCTGGGCGAGCCCCAACTTCAAGGAGATCGCGGCCGGTGTGGCGGTTTTCCTGTTTGGCATGCTGTCGCTCGAGGAGGGCTTCAAGGCTTTCACCGGTGGCACGCTCGAGCGCATCCTGCAGAGATCCACCAACCGCCTGTGGAAGAGTTTCAGCTTCGGCGTGATCGCAACCACGATCATGCAGTCGAGTTCGCTCGTATCGGTGATCACGATCACCTTCATTTCGGCCGGCCTGCTGGGACTCGCGCAAGGCATAGGCATCATCTTCGGCGCCAATCTTGGCACGACCACCGGTGCCTGGCTGGTGGCCGGCTTCGGCCTCAAGGTCGACATCGCCGCCTATGCCATGCCGATGCTGACCTTCGGCGTGATTCTGATGTTCAACTCCAGCCGCAGCATGAAGGGGCTGGGCCATGTGCTGGCCGGCCTGGGCTTTCTGTTTCTCGGCATCCACTTCATGAAGGAAGGCTTCGAGGCCTTCAAGGACACCATCGACCTCGCCGAGTTTGCGATGACCGGCGTGCTCGGGCTGCTGGCCTACACCCTGCTCGGCATGGCGGCAACCGTGGTGATGCAGTCGAGCCATGCCACGCTGGTGTTGACGATCACGGCGCTCGCTGCCAACCAGATCTCATACGAAAACGCGCTCGCGCTGGCGATTGGCGCCAATGTCGGCACCACCATCACCGCAATCATCGGCGCCATCTCGGCCAACATCGAGGGGCGGCGACTCGCCGCCGCACATCTGTTGTTCAATGTGGTCACCGCGGTCGTTGCGCTGCTGTTCATCAAACAGTTCGTTGTAGCAGTTGACGTCGTCGCACTATGGCTGGGCATCCATCACGACGACTACACCCTCAAGCTGGCGGTGTTTCATACGCTTTTCAACCTCATCGGCATTACCCTCATGCTGCCACTCACCAACCACTTGGTCAGGCTGCTTGAAACATATCTGAAACAAAAACCACGTACCGTAAGTGCTCCCAAGTTCATCAGCGAGAGCATGATCAGCATGCCTGACGCGGGCCTGGAAGCCGCCCGCAAGGAACTCCAGCATCTATTCACCAACGTGTTCGACGTGATGGCGCTCGTCCTGCATGTCGACCCGGTGAAGCTTCGTCGTGGCGAGGGGCTCGACCTGCTTGCGAATCCGCCCGAGCGGGTGCGCCCAATCGAGATCGACGAGTATTACCACAACCGTATCAAGCCGCTGCATGGCAGCATTCTCGACTTTCTTGCCCGCATGGAAACCAACGGCCCGCAGTCGCGCCAAGCCTTCATGCTGCGCAGCGCGAGCCAGGAGTTGATCGAGGCGCTCAAGGATCTCAAGCACCTGCAAAAGAACCTCGTACGTTTTCTGGTATCACCCAACCCTTACCTGCGCAAGGAGTATGTGCTGATACGCCAGAGGCTTGCACTGCTGCTGCATGCGCTGGACGAACTGCAGGCTGAAGCGCCCGAGAACATCACCCTGACGCTTGACGTACTCAGCGCTGGGGTCGAAGAGCATGACATCGTCGCCAACGGACAACTCGACCGCCTTATCCGCGAACGGCGCATCGATGCCGAAACCGCCACCTCGCTGATGAATGACAGCGCCTACGCCTACGACATCTCACACAACCTGCTTGCGATGGCGCGGGTCATACTGGCACGGTTCGAACCCTTGATGCACGAGATCGAGCATCAACTGCATCTCGACAAGCAGGAACTCAAGTCGGTGCTCGACCAGGCGGGTCGGAACGAGCAACCGAAAACCGAGGTCACGCCATGAAGTTTTCCAAACTCACCACCAAGCTCGGAGACCTGCTCTCGGCCGACCGCCGTCGCCAACGCGACAAGATCGACAAGCTCAAGGACTTGCTGCGCCAGATGAAAAAGCAACAATCCACGATCGAGGCCGCACTCAAGGTCGAGAGCGATCAAACCGCCAGAGCAGGCCTCGAGTTGAAGTTGCAGATCCTGATCGAACAACGGCGCAAAGGCATACAGTTGCGCCGCGAACTAAACGCAAAAGCCTATTGAGCAAGGGCGACCCCACTCCCGAGCTTGGTCGAACAGCCGGCGGCATACTGTTCGGGAACAAGTACGGTTAATGTGCGGTCATTGTGTTTCGACAAAAACACCAGGAGACGTCAGGCATGGCCGCTAATCCCGATTTCGACAGTTTGTTACCCGCTGCGCGGCTCGACCGGCGCGCATTCGTCACCACCCTCGCCGCGGCAGGCTTTGCGCTCGCGGTACAACCCGTACATGCCAATACGATGATCACCACCGACAGCACCGGGCTGGATACCGGCACAACCGAAATCGAGGTCGAAGGCGGCAGGCTGCCCGTGTTTTTCGCACGCCCGGCCGGGGGCACTGCACTGCCCACCGTGCTGGTGGTCCAGGAGATCTTCGGCGTACATGAACACATCCGCGACGTGTGCCGACGCCTGGCCAAGCTCGGTTATCTCGCGATTGCACCCGAGCTGTTCTTCCGTCAGGGCGACCCGACCAAGATCGAGAGCGTGCCCGAGATCATCCAGAACATCGTCTCGAAGGTGCCCGACGCCCAGATCATGAGTGATCTCGACGCCGTCGCCACTTGGGCAGCCAGCAAGGGCGGCGACCCCGCCCGCCTGGCGATCACCGGCTTTTGCTGGGGCGGTCGCATCACCTGGCTCTATGCCGCACACAACGCAAATCTCAAGGCCGGCGTGGCCTGGTACGGCCGGCTGGACGGTGTACCGAGCGAACTCAATCCCAAGCACCCGCTCGATGTCGCAGCCAGCCTCAACGCGCCGGTGCTGGGGCTTTACGGCGGCCAGGACCAGGGCATACCGCTCACCGATGTCGAAGCCATGCAGGAGGCGCTCAAGACCGCTGCTGGCAAGAGCAAGATCATCGTCTACCCCGATGCCCCGCACGCCTTCCATGCCGACTACCGTCCCAGCTTCCGCCAGGAAGCCGCCGACGACGGCTGGCAACAGCTCAAGAACTGGCTGAGCAAGCACGGCGTCTGACCAAGGCCATCCGGCCCGGCTGGAGCTTCAGGGTGAAAACCTGGCCTGAACCTCCAGCCGGCTGCCATTCCAGCGCACAATCAGCACTTCGCCCATTGCAACCGACGTGCCCGTCAAGGCGCTGATATTCACCTGATGTGTCACCCATACCCAGTTTTCGCCGGCTGGCACCCTGCGCGCTTCACCAAGCGCCACAGCGGTCTGCGTCGACTGGTTGCCCTGCCCGGCAAAAAATGAATTGAGCGGCTGCCAGACCTCAGGCTCAGCCAAGAAAGCAAGTCGTGCGGTATCCGTGCATCGACACCAGGCGCTGCTGCGCACATGCGCAAAAGACCCACCGCTCGCCTTGAGGCGCTCGCCCAGACGTCGGGCATCGGCACGTCCGCGATCCGACAGATTGCGCTGGGTCGAGCAATCATCGAGCCGGAAACCGGGCGGATCGCCCACGCCGCTCACCGTCGCGGCATGCCGGATCAGCAGCACATTGCCTCCCTCGCGCAGCAGCGCATCGATCGACTCGTCTGCAGACTGCGCGAGGGCGCGACCCGCACTCGCAAACAACAACAGGCCCACAAGCAGCGAGCCGAACACGGCCTTTCCGTTCATGGCGGATCACTCCGAGGTATCGAGTTGTTGGTGGACTGCAGTGTCGGGAGAATGTTTCGGCGTACCAGGCTTACCTGATGAGCCAATCTCCACCGAACGAGTTCGCCCAACTGAAACCCTGTTTATGGGCGCGATACCTTGATGTTGCCCCGGTCAGCGCCGCCCTGCCCAATAGCCAAACCGGCGACGCTGATGAGCGACGGCATGAATACTGATGGTGTCTTCGGAAAGCCTGTAGATCAGGAAATAGGGGAAATGCCTGAAAGCCAATGCACGTAATCGTTTCGAGACGGGTTTGCCGAGCTGGGGGTGTTCGATCAGGCGTTGGCCCGTCTGCAGTGCATCTTGCAGAAAAGCTTCCGCGACCTTATCGCTTGCATGGTCGGCGTAGTAATCGACGGCCGCGTCGAGTTCGGCCTGCGCCGACCTGAGAAAAACTGCCTTCATGCAACCCGGCGGTTGGTGAGGCGTGCGCGCGCCTGAGCGATGGCCTCGTCGAAGTCGATCGCTTTCATTTCGCCACGATCGAAGGCATCGCCGCGCCGTTCGGCCTCTACCACCCAGGTGGCCAGAATCTCGTCGTCTTCGTCAAGGCTGACCAGCAGGCGTTCCGCAAGCTTTGCGCGTTCGGCTGGCGTCAGTTGCAGGGCTGCGGCTTCGATATCTTCAAGGAGAGAATTAATCATGGTGCGTACCTCCAGCGATCCTTGGGCAATGCTAACCCAAGCAAGTTGCCAAAGCCATTGCCCGGCGGAGTGCAAACACGACTAAAGGCACGAGCGGGCGGATATCGCCACCTGCGACTATCCCCAGCTGGCGGCGCAGGCACTGTGTCTGTAAGAAAGTTTCGGTAAGCCAGTGCAGGAAGGCGCCTTGTATTACGCCACTTCACGCCGACATCGGACGGTTGTGGTCGACAGCGATTTAAGGGCAATAACCGAGCTGGCCCTGAAGCCACTCTGGATCGGCTCCGTGAAGTTCGATCTGGCCTGCGATCGTCTCGAATGACACGCATCGACAAACCTTATGTGCATAAGCGTACCGACGCCACTCGCGAATCTGAATAGGCTTGCTTGCAACGAGCACTTCAACAGGAGTCATGGAAATGAACGCAGTCAGAATCGCAGCTTTGGCGCTGATCGTCGCAGGGATATTGGGCCTGGTGTACGGCGGATTCAGTTACACACAAGAGACTCATAGCGCGAACGTGGGGCCGATCGAGTTGTCCGTAAGTGAGAACAAGTCGATCAATGTTCCGGTCTGGGCCGGAGTGGGGGCTATCGTGATCGGCGGCGCATTGCTGGCTTTTGGCAGTAAGGGCTGCTGAGAGTCGCCCCAGCCCATAGCCCTTCCTCGGTAAGCGCGTGACCCTCCGGGTCATGAAGACGAATAGCTATCGGTCGGCACCTGCCCGAAGTGCGGTGACTCCGACCTCAACCCACAAAGGAAACATCATGAAGACATTCAACAACACACCAAACAATGCATCGCGCAAGCTGTTGGTCAGCGTCGCAACGGTAGCCATGCTGCTCGGCCTCGGCGGCTGCGCGGGCATGTCGCAACAGGACAAGAGTACGGCGGTTGGCGCCGGCGTTGGCGCGATCGGTGGTGCGGTGCTGACGGGCGGCAGCGCGGTCGGAACAGTCGGTGGGGCCGCAGTTGGCGGCGTCATCGGCCACGAAGTCGGGAAGTAAGCGATTGAATCAGCGGGGCAGTCGGCCCGCCAGCGCCCGGACGATCGTTAGAATCAGCGTCTGCACCAACTGACGATCGTCCGGGTCAAAATACCGACCCGATTCGTCCGCTTGCCGAGTTTGTCGCAGGCCATCTTTTCGGCTCATCCACCCGAATCCGATCTCGTCGGCAGACCCGAGGTGAGCGGCGTGTTTCAGTCGATGGCAACGGGCCTGGGCTATGAAGTGTTCGTGCGGCAACAGAAGGCCATCATGGGACGCTCGGACAGCCAGTCAACATTGAAGGCCATCAAGTGCCCAACACTCTTGGTGTGCGGACGCGAGGATCTCGTCACCCCGGTGGAGGGTCACCGCGAAATGGCCGCTGCGATCGCAGGGGCACAACTCGAGGTCATCGATGCATGCGGCCACCTGTCGCCGCTCGAGCAACCCGAGCAGGTCACCCGAATTCCCGGTAACTGGCTTGCGGAGATCGGCATCAAGCGCGGCGACGATCTCGGTGAGGACGTTGCCGGGGCCATCGTCCAGAAGACCGAATGAACAACGCCTGGGCCGGAAGCAACACGTCTCGAAATCCGGCCTCGACGGTTCAGTATTCGCTCAACCCCGCCCGTGTGCCTGCTCCGCCCAGTCGCGCAGCAGGCGCGCGGCGACGAGCCCGTTGATCAGGCCGAACACCGTCGCCGCCAGCGCGAACACCGGCACGAGGTAGAACACCCCGTCATGCGGCACCAGCCACAGGCGCGCCAGCACGAGTTGGCCACCGATATGGGCGAAAGCGGCAAAGATGCTGAGCGACACCGGCCCGAACCAGCGCGCCGGCAGATGCACCACCAGCCCCAGCGTGACCAGGCTGGCCACCGAGCCAGCCAGGCCCATGAAGAACCCCGGCGCCAGAAACTGCCCCAGCAGCAGGCTGCCGGCAAACACCCGCAGCAGCGCAACCCACACGGCATCGCGCCAACCCCAGCGTAACAACACGATCAGGATGACGATATTGGCAAGCCCCGGCTTGACCCCGGGCAATGGCAGCGGAATGGCCGCCTCGGCCACCGACAGCACGATTGCGGCGGCGGCGAGCCGGGCAATACGCACATCGTCGGCGCCGGGGCGGATCTCAATAGTTGAGGGAATCAAATTCGACCGCTCCGCCGACAAGGCTGAGGCTTACCTGGTTGGGGGCGCAGATCGCGACCGCGCCGGCACGGGTGAGCCAGCCCTGGCGCACGCAATACTGACGCGGCCCCGGGTCGCTTGCGACGCGCGCACGCCCGGGCTCGATTTCGACCAGGGTGACGCCCAGCGGGCCGTCGACCTCGAGCAGACGCGCCTGCGCCAACGGCAGCTCGGCCACGACCCTGCCAGCGGCACGGACCACCGCCTTGTCAGGCGCGCCACCGCGCCACAGGGTGAGGGTCGCCAGGGCGCAGAAGGCGAGCGCCAGAGCAATAACCAGCACATCGCCCGGCCGCAGCAAACGAGCCCACTCGAGGGCCCGCTTCACCCCTGTACGGTCACAGCGGGCGCGCCGGCTCTATCTGACTGGCGCCGCGCCGCGGTGCGATGCCTGACCAGCACCCTCGCATTGGCCCGGAAGCGTTCGCCGAGCCACTCGGCGATATAGACCGAGCGATGCTGACCGCCGGTACAGCCGATCGCCACGGTCAGGTAACTGCGATTGTCGCGGGTGTAGCTTGGCAGCCAGTTGGCGACGAAACGACGAATATCCTCGGACATACGCCCCACTTCGGGCACTCTGCGCAGGAAGTCGATCACCGGCTGATCTCGGCCGGTGAGCGGGCGCAACTTGGCATCGTAGTGCGGGTTGGGCAGACAACGCACGTCGAAAACCAGATCGGCATCGAGCGGAATACCATGCTTGAATCCGAACGACTGAAACATGAGCGTCAAGCCCTCGGTGGGGTCGAGTTGCAGAAACTCCTTGACCCAGCCGCGCAGACTGTTGGGGTGTAGATCGCTGGTGTCGATGTTGTGACCAAGCTCGGCCACTGGCCCGAGGGCGTCACGCTCCTGGGCGATCGCTTCGGCCAGCGAAACTTCATCGCTGGCGAGCGGATGGCGCCTGCGGGTTTCGGAGAAGCGCGCAATCAAGGTGTCGTCGCGCGCGTTCAGAAACACCATCCGCACGTCGGCCGACAAGGAACGAAGGTTTTCGATCTGCTGTGGCAAGGCCGCAATCGAAACCCCGGAACGCATATCCACCGCCACCCCCACACGCTGATAGCCGCTGCCGCGCAAATGCACGACCAACTGCGGCAGCAGGGTCGCAGGCAGGTTATCGACGACGTAGTAGCCGGCATCTTCCAGCACGTTGAGCGCGATACTCTTGCCCGAGCCGGACAAGCCGCTGATCAGCACCACCTGCATTCGACAAGCTCCTGAAGTTTTGCCGATTATCGCCGAGCGGCAGCCCGATGACCACGAGAACGACAACTCCCGCGACGACATTTCACGGACGGATCAGAGCGCGATCAGGGTGTCAGCTTCGCGGCGCACGACCCCGGCTCGTTCGAGCTCGGCGGCCAGCCACAAGGTCAATTCATCGGCCGACATGCCCAGGAAACGCTCATTGGCATGTACATAGAGCGGCACATTTGCGAGATGTTCCTGCAGCCACTCGAGCTCGACGCTGCGCCGGTCGAGCAGCAGAAAGGTGATACAGGCACGGATCGCATTGCGCGCGATCTTGCCACCATCGAGTTCGAAGGCCTTCAGGCGTGCAAACGCACGTTCGAGTGCATCGTCGAACTCGGTAAAGGGCGCACCATGCCCGGGTATCACGATATCGACAGAAAGCCGCGCAAGCGCCTCGAGGGTGGTGCGCGCCGAGCCCACGCCGTCTCCGGAGCCAAGCACGTCGGCGAACAGGATGCCGAAACCATCGCGCCACAAGGCATCACCCGAGATCAGGATGCGCTTGTCGGGGTTATAGAACACGAGCGCGTCCATGTCGTGCCCGGGGGCCTCGAGCGCCTGCCAGGCGAGGTCGCCCATCGGCAGTTGGTCGCCTGGATGCAGGCTCTCGTCAACATCAAAGCGCTCACCTTGCTGCGCGGCGGTTGACAACAGCAACGCCGCCTCGTCCCATTCACGCACGGCGCTCGCCATGCCCGCGGGCACCGCGATGCGGCAGTCGAATGCGCGCTGCACGGCGGCATTGCCACCGATGTGGTCGGAATGCGAGTGGGTATTGACGATACGCGCGAGGCTGCGCCCGGCAAGCGCATGGCGCACCATCTCGACCGTTTGCGACGCATGGCTGACATAGCCGGTATCGACGATGACCGCCTCGTCGCCATCGAACAGCAACACGTTGTTGGCGGAAAGCCAACCACGCTCCAGCACCATCACCGACGCCGGCAATCTGACATCGCTACTCACTCGGAGCCTTCCCCAACCTGATCGGCAACATTCTTGGGCAGCGGCGGCGACCAGTCGGCCTTGCTGTTCTCGAGGGCCTTCGTAGGACTCGGAATCGGCACGCCTTCTATCTCTTCGGCCGTACGACCACAACCCAGGCACACGCCTGAATCCCAGTCGATCATGCACACGCCCACACACAATGTATCGCTCATGCGACCTCCTGCAAGCCGATGCCACCCTTGCCTGAACCGGTCGCGTGCCGGCGACGTTCGGCGACAGCGCTCAGGATGTCGCGCTTCTGTGCGTCGCTTGCACCGCCCCAAGCGGCGATCTCGGCGAGGCTCCTGAAACAGCCGGCACACAGGCCGCTGGCAGTGTCCATCTGGCAGATGTTGATACAGGGCGACTTGATGACCATGGCGGGCCCTCTGGGTTGGATGCTGTATTTGTTATGCTTGCGCGCTGCGGGTTGCGAGCAGCGCCCGCGCGACCCGCGAAGCGGCCTGGCGATTGAGGCCCGCACTGATCCACGCGGCGATGTCGACCAGTTTATCCAGATCGATGCCGGTTTCAATGCCGAGACCGTTGAGCAGCCAAACCACATCCTCGGTTGCGACGTTGCCGGATGCACCCGCTGCGTATGGGCACCCGCCCAGCCCACCTACCGACGCATCGAACACCGCCACGCCACGTTGCAGCGAGGCGAAGATGTTGGCTGCCGCCATGCCGTAGGTGTCGTGATAGTGGCCCGCGAGGCGTTCGACCGGCACGCGCTCGATCACCGTATCGAGCATGCGCTGCACCGCAAGCGGCGTGCCGACCCCGACCGTGTCGCCCAGCGAGATCTCGTAACACCCCATGTCGAGCAGGGTTTGCGCCACCCTGGCCACCGCAGCCGGGGCGATCGCTCCCTCGTAGGGGCAGCCGACCACGCACGACACATAGCCCCGCACCCGCACGCCGGCCTGCTGCGCGGCTTCGGTTACCGGCCGAAATCGCTCGAGCGACTCGGCAATCGAACAATTGATGTTCTTCTGGCTGAAAGACTCGGAAGCGGCGCCAAACACCGCCACCTCTTCGGCGCCCGCTGCAAGGGCCGCCTCGAAGCCCTTGAGGTTGGGGGTGAGCACCGGATAAGCCACGCCGGGGCGCCGCGCGGCCAGCACGCGGGTCAGCACCTCGGCATTGTCGCCCATCTGCGGCACCCACTTGGGCGACACGAACGAAGTCGCCTCGACCGCCATCAGCCCGGCGTCGGCCAAGCGCCCGATCAGCTCGACCTTGATGTCGGCAGGTACCAGCTGCTTTTCATTCTGCAAGCCGTCGCGAGGCCCGACCTCGACGATGCGCACGGATTTCGGTAATGCCATGATCCTTCCCCCGCTCACCGGGCCGTCAAGCCGCGGTCACCTCGAACTCGACCAGTTCTGCGCCATCGCCCACCTGATCGCCCACCGCAAACCGGAAGGCCTTCACGGTGCCGGCCGCCGGCGCGGTGATCGTATGTTCCATCTTCATCGCTTCAAGGATCAGTAGCGGCGCACCCTTCTCGACCGTGGCCCCCTCCGCCGCAATCAATGCGATCACTTTGCCGGGCATCGGCGCGAGCAGCCCGCCCTCTGCGCCCCCGCCCTCACCGGCATGATGGAGCGGATCGACACTCGCGAGCGGCCAGGCACGGCCATGCAGGAACACATGACGCTTCTCGCCCGCTGCGATCACGGTGGCGTCCATGCGGGTTCCGTCGAGTTCGACGCGCAAGAGACCACGCTCGTTCAACTCGCCGCGCGCTGCAACACTGTGGTCGGCCATCTTGAGACTGTAACCGCCCCCCTGGTAAGCCACCCGCAGCGTTTGCTGCCGATCGCCACAGCGGAACATCAGGTC
>JAEUNS010000075.1 GCA_016790005.1 Zoogloeaceae bacterium | reverse complement strand
GTCTGACCAAAAGTTCATCGACAATCGCTATAGCCGGAAGCACATACTCCGCTTCGACAGCGGCATCGAAATCGCTGGATCGTCGTCCCCTCATGTCGTCCCTTTGCCTTATTCGGCATTGGACGCTGTCGATCCAGAAGAAGCCTTTGTTGCCTCCCTGGCCAGTTGCCACATGCTTTGGTTTCTCTCAATCGCGGTCAAGCATGGCTTCGTAGTTGACGACTACCATGATGCCGCTGAGGGTGTGATGGCCAGGAATACTGAAGGCAAGCTCATGATGACGGTCGTCACGCTTCGGCCTGCGGTGCGATTTTCGGGAGAACGGACGCCGACAGACGCCGAGCTTCAAGAACTCCATCACTTGGCGCATTGCGAGTGCTTCATCGCCAATTCTGTCAAGACTGAGGTTCGTTGTGAGCCACGCCAAACTGCGCGCCAAGATCGCGGTTGAGGTGCGGCTTCGCTGCTGGGGCGCCGTGCCGGCGATGCCGCCCTTTTGAACGTCATGGATTGAGGAGGGTGGAGCATTGACACCACGAATTTCCGTTATCACCCTTGGTGTAGACGACCTCGAAAGGGCTGTCCGCTTCTATCGGGACGGGCTGGGGCTTCCGACGGATGGAATAGTCGGTGAAGAATTCGAGTATGGCGCCGTGGCATTCTTCGATCTAGGTGATGGCCTGAAGCTGGCGCTGTGGCCGCGAAAGAGCCTTGCACATGATTCGGGGCTGCAGCTGACGAATCCGAGCGCGACGGAGTTTTCGATTGGTCATAATGTGATGTCGAGATCCGAAGTTGATGAAGTGATGGCACAAGCCGGGCGTGCCGGCGCAGTCATTGTGAAACCAGCGAACGATACTTTCTGGGGTGGTTACGCCGGGTATTTCCAGGATCTTGACGGGCATTTGTGGGAGGTTGTCTGGAATCCGCAGCTTCTTCCGGATGGCTGACCCCCAAATTGCGCCGATTTTCTTTGTGCCAGAAGTCTGAGCGACCATTCGAGACGAACATGCACCCGTTCCACGCCCTGCTTTTGTTGTTTGCCTTGTTCGGGCTTCTTGCATTCGCCTTCCTGATGCGCTGGGAGCGCCGCTATTTTCAGCGCTGCGGCAAGGCGGGAGCATGGCTGATGGTTCGTCTGGCGACTATTCCCATAGCCTTGGTAACGGTAGCTCTGGTGATTCTTCCCTCGCGAAGCGGAATGGAGGGTCTTGCCGTCTTTTATCTGATGTTGCTGACGGTGGCGCCGATCTTCTGGTTCGGTGCCCACTGGATGGTGGGCAAGCTGGCCCGCCCGCCATTGACGTTTGGTGAAACGGTTCAGATCGCCGGCACACCGATTGTCTTTGGCTTGGCGCTCTCCGCTGTCGCACACGCGCTGCAACCCATTGCATGGTCCTTGCTCAGGTCGGCAGGGGCGATCTAGGCGGGGCCGTTGAATAGCTTGAGTTCGGTGCTGCCGAAGTTCACCGCGAAAATGCCGATTTCGTAGGGGGGGTTGAAGCGCTCGAGCGGTTCATCACCTTCGCCCGATACCGTATGTACCCTGATCACAAGCCGGTGCGGGTGTAGAAGTCGTCGAGGCACAAGGTGGTGTCGAGCGCACCGCACTTGATCGCCACGATGTCTTCGTTGTCGAGCGATTGCTCGAGCCAGCCGTCGGCGGCACGGATGAAGATGCGGGCGTCGCGGCGTTCGGAGTCCACCAGCAGGTAGTAGCGCAGTGCAGGGATGTCGCGATAGTGCAGCCACTTTTCGCGGGCGTCGATCTGGGCCGTGCTCGGCGAGAGCACTTCGACGATCAGACAGGGCTGGCTGCGATACAGCGGATGGTCGTCGCCCGGGTGCGGACATGCCAGCATCACGTCGGGGTAATAGAACGCCCGGTGCGCATCGACCTTGACTTTCATGTCTGCGATGAAGACCTCGCAACCTGAGTCGCGTGCCGACGCATCTAGCCGAATGGCAATGTTGAGGGCTATACGATTGTGCCGGGCGGTGCCGCCGGTCATCGCATAGATCTCGCCGTCGACATATTCGTTGCGATGCGGGGCCAGGGATTCGCCGCCGAGATAGTCATGCTCGGTGATCGAGGGTTTTTGCTGGGCATGTCCCATCGGGTTGCTCCTGTCGGCAAGCGTGCACGGTCGAAGCATAGCGGATCGGCGCTATCGTATAAACAATCGACCGTGCCAGTGGTCCCGGCCGTACCGCAGCGCCCGCAGGGTCTACCGCGTTTCGAGCAGGAGATCAGTCGCGGTGTTGGTCGCCGGCTGGGACGTGGTGCCTCTGTATGTGGGCATCGTATTCGCGATGAGCGCACCTGCATGGGCCAAGCGCCAGGCGTCGTTCACTCGAATAACTGGCCCACGCTCTCGCCGGTGTGAATGCGCTCGATCGCAGCGGCGAACAGTGGTGCCACGCTCAGCTGGGTGATTTTGTCGAGGTGTTTGCCGGGCGGCATGTGAACGGTGTTGGTCACCACGACCGACTCGATCGGGGCGTCACGCAGGCGCTCGATTGCCGGTCCGCACAGCACGCCGTGCACCGCGCCGGCATGGATGGTGCGCGCGCCCGCGGCCTTGAGGGTGTGGATGGTGGCCAGCAGGGTGCCGCCGGTCGAGATCTCGTCTTCGAAGATCACCACGTCCTTGCCTTCGACCTCACCCACCACCTGGCCCTGCTTGACGTCGGTGTCGCTCACCCGGCGCTTGTCGATGATCGCCATCGGCACGCCCAGGCGCTCGGAAAAGCGTCCGACCCGCTTGGCGCCACCGGCATCGGTGGCCACTGCGACCATGTTCGAGATGTCGTGATGCGCGCGAAAGTGCGCGACGATGGTCGGGATGGCGGTAAGGTGATCCACCGGCACGCTGAAGAACCCATGCACCTGGTCGGCATGCAGATCCATGGTCAACACCCGGTTGGCGCC